>CAXSEW010000116.1:0-9421 GCA_964236185.1 uncultured Nakamurella sp.
TCGAGGTGCTGGACCCGGCGCAGAACCACACGTTCCGCGACCACTACCTGGACATCGACCTCGACCTGTCCGACGTGCTGTTCCTGGCGACCGCCAACGTGCTCGACTCCATCCCGTCGGCCCTGCTGGACCGGATGGAACTGATCACCATGGACGGCTACACCGAGGACGACAAGGTCGCCATCGCCCGCACCCATCTGCTCCCCCGGCAGCTGGAGCGCGCCGCGCTGGAGACCAGCGAGGTGACCATCACCGATGCCGCCCTCCACAAGATGGCGGCCGACTACACCCGCGAGGCCGGCGTCCGGCAGCTGGAACGCCTGCTGGCCAAGGCGTTGCGGAAGGTCGCGGCGCGGCTAGCGGTGGACAGCGGTCCGGTGGTCGTCGACGAGCCGGAGCTGCGGGACCTGTTGGGGCGGCCGCGGTTCACCTCGGAGACCGAGGAGCGGACAGCGGTACCCGGTGTGGCGACCGGTCTTGCGGTCACCGGCATGGGCGGCGACGTGCTGTTCATCGAGGCGAACGCGGTGGACGCCGAGTCCGGCTCGGGTGGGCACTTGAAGCTGACCGGGCAGCTCGGCGACGTGATGAAGGAGTCGGCGCAGATCGCGCTCTCCTACCTCCGGGCGCATGCTGCGGAGATCGGCGTGTCGCCGGAAGCGTTGCAGCGCAACATCCATCTGCACGTGCCGGCCGGTGCGGTGCCGAAGGACGGGCCGTCGGCCGGTGTCACCATGGTGACCGCGCTGACCTCGCTCGCCCTGGGTCGCAACGTCCGCGCGGACGTCGCGATGACCGGTGAGGTGACCCTCAACGGTCGGGTGCTGCCGATCGGCGGGGTGAAGCAGAAGCTGCTCGCCGCCCAGCGGGCCGGCGTGACGACCGTCTTCATCCCGAAGCGGAACGAGCCCGACCTCGACGACGTTCCGGCCGAGGTCTTGGCGGCGTTGACCGTGCACCCGGTCAGCGATGTGGCCGAGATTCTGGCGCTCGCGCTGGAGCCGGCCGCGGCTGCGGTCGAGCACATCGCCGCCTGACGTTGGTTCCCAGAAAGGGCAGCACCGCCGTTTGGCGGTGCTGCCCTTTTCGCATCGATGCCACTGTCGGTGGTGCAGAGCACACTGCCGATATGACAACTTTCACCATCGTCCCGACGGGCACCTACTCGTTGCGGGAGTCGGTTGAATTCGGGTTCGGGCAGCGCCACTCCGAACGTTTCGACGGCGTCATGCGTCTCGCCTTCTGCCAGGACGACCTGACCAGCCAGGTCGGCGTGGTGGTGCGGCAGGACACGGCCGGCGTGCACGGTGAGGTGTTCGGCGGCAACGGCGATGTGCCTGCGGTGCAGGCACAGGTGGCCCGGGTGCTGTCCCTGGACCACGACGCCGCCGGGTTCGAGGAGGTCGGCCGGCGCGATCCGGTGATCGGCGCGTTGCAGGCGGCCGCACCAGGGTTGCTACCGCCGCTGTTCCATTCCCCGTACGAAGGCGCGGTCTGGTCGGTGCTCAGCGCCCGCCGGCCCGCGAAGCAGATGGCGGAGGTCCGGGACCGGCTGTCCGCCCAGCACGGGCGGGAGTTCGACCTGGCCGGCAAGAAGGCGGCGGCGCTGCCGACCCCCGAACAACTGCTGAAAGTCACCGAATTCCCTGGCATCCCGACGGAGAAGCTGGCGCGGCTGCACGGCGTCGCCCGAGCGGCGCTTGATGGTCTGCTGGACGTGGAACGCCTACAACGATTCGGACCGGAGGTGGCGGCGGCGGAACTGCAGCGCATCAAGGGCATCGGGCCGTTCTACGCCTCGCTGATCACCATCCGGGCCACCGGTTTCACCGATGTGCTGCCGGCTGACGAGCCGCTGGCCCGGGATCTGATCACCCGGCTGTACGGGCTCGACCATCCCTGCGAGGCGGCCGACTTCGAGCGGATCGCCGAGGTGTGGCGGCCGTACCGGACCTGGGCGACGGTGCTGGTACGTGCTGCAGGGCAACGGATCCTGTAGTCCCGGTCGCCGTCTGGCGCAGCCTTCGGACCGCCGCCACTGGTCAACCTGGTCCGCGCACGCATTCGGCCACCCGGTGCTAGTCGGGAACTTTCCGGCGGATGTTGGTCCAGCCGGTCCAGCCGCGCTCCTCGAGGAGGCCGAGCAGCCGCGGCGCGCAGGGGAAGCACTCGACGAACGCCGCGTCGAGGAGCGCCACCAGGTCGTCGCTGATCGGCTGTTCTTCCTCCATTCCCTCGGCCTCGGCAGCAGCCGCCTCGATGAACGCGGCGACCCGGTCGGCAAGCGTGGGCAGCCGCGGGTCATCTGGCGCACAGTCGGCGAGGTCTCCGACGTCCAGGTAGAGCCGGCGCAGCGTCTCGTGCTCGATCTGTGCCTGCTTGATCGCCATCAAAGCCGGTACCTCGTCGGGCATCTGGGCCGCGATCAGGATCCAGCTGTCGCGTTCAATCTCGATCAGCCGTTCCCGGAAGCCGAGCTCACGCATCCGGTCGAGGTAGGCGACCGCCTCGGGCGGCAGCGCCAGGCTGTCCCCGGCGGTGAGCAGGCTGATCTGCTCGCGGTGACGCTGTCGTTCCCGGATCTCGGCGCGTAGACGGCGGTCGATGTCCTGGACCGCGGCTGCGAATTCCTCGTCATCCGCGGCCAGCAGTCCGCGCACCCGCGACAGCGGTACCCCGGCACCGGCCAGAGTGCGGATCCTGATGAGCTCCACCACGGCAGCGGCGTCGTAACACCGGTAACCGGACCGGTCGCGCTTCGGTTCAGGCAGCAGACCTTTGGCGTGATAATGCCGGACCGCGCGGACCGTCACGCCGGCGTACACGGCGAGTTGGCTGATGGTCACCATTTGGTCAGAATATTGGTCACGATTTTCTTTCTGCCGAGCGTTGTCCAGGTCAGGCGATCTTGTGGTGATAGGTCCTCATCGCCAGCGCATAGGCCACCACCAGCAGACCGACGCACCAGACGACAGCGATCCAGCCGTCGTTACCGACCGGTTGCTCGGCGTAGAGGTTGCGCAGGGTATTCACGATCGAGGTGACGGGTTGATGTTGGGCGAACCAGCGCACCGGGCCCGGCATGCCGGCCGTGGGCACGAACGCCGAGCTGATGAACGGCAGGAAGATCAGCGGGTAGGAGAATCCGCTCACCCCGTCGACGCACTTCGCGGTCAGCCCGGGGATCACCGCCAGCCAGGTCAGCGCCAGGGTGAAGAGCACAAGGATGCCGAGGACCGCGAGCCAGGCAAGCACTCCGGCGCCGGAGCGAAAGCCCATCGCCAGTGCGACGAGGACGACCAGGATGAGCGAGATCATGTTCGCTACGACCGATGTCAGCACGTGCCCCCACAGCACCGCGGACCGGGCGATCGGCATCGACTGAAACCGTTCGAAGATGCCGCCCGAGACGTCGGTGAACAGCCGGAAGGCGGTGTACGCGATACCGGAGGCCACGGTGATGAGCAGGACCCCGGGCAGCAGGTAGTCGACGTACCGTCCGCCGCCGACCTGGATCGCGCCCCCGAAGACGTAGACGAACAGCAACAGCATGGCGATCGGCGTGATGGCAGTGGTGATGATCGTGTCCGGGCTGCGCAGGATGTGGCGTAGTGAGCGCTTGAGCAGGACGGTGGTGTCGTGGGAAACGTAGGTAGTCATCGCTGCGTCCTCACGCGTGCGGGATCGTCGTTGCCGACGACCGCAAGAAAGATGTCTTCGAGGGTGGGCTGCTTCTCGACGTACTCGACCTTGGCCGGCGGGGGTAGCTGCTTGAGTTCGGCGAGGGTGCCGTCGGCGATGATGCGGCCCTCGTGCAGGATCGCGATCCGGTCAGCGAGGTGTTCGGCCTCTTCCAGGTACTGCGTGGTGAGCAGCACCGTGGTGCCCTTGCCGGCGAGTTCCCCGACCGTCCGCCAGACCTCGATCCGCGATTGCGGGTCGAGTCCTGTCGTCGGCTCGTCCAGGAACAACACGGGTGGGTCACCGATCAGGCTCATCGCGATGTCGAGGCGACGGCGCATACCGCCGGAGTAGGTCGCCACCCTCTTCCCGGCCGCGTCGGTCAGGTCGAATCTGGTCAGCAGATCGTCGGCGATCGCTTGGTGATTCCGAAGATGTCGCAGTTGGGCGATCAGCACGAGATTCTCGCGCCCGGTGAGGATCTCGTCGACGGCCGCGAACTGGCCGGTGAGGCTGATCGACTCACGCACTTTCTCGGGCTGGGCGCCGACGTCGTACCCGTGGACGGTTGCGGTTCCGCCGTCGCCCTTCAGCAGCGTAGACAAGATCTTCACCACCGTCGTCTTGCCCGCTCCGTTGGAGCCTAGGAGAGCGAAGATGGTGCCGCAGGGGACGCTCAGATCAACGCCCCGGAGTACTGCCTGGTCGCCGTAGGACTTGGTGAGTCCTTCGATCTCGATTGCTGCTGTGGTGATCATGGCGCAAGTGTCGAGCCCTGACCCTGCGTCAAGGTCAAGCCGCCATGTGGGGAGATCCCGGTCGGCAAGCCAGGTGAGCGGAGTCGTGAACTGCCGCTGGCGTTCGGCGCAGCGCATCATGCTCGAGAAGCTCGCCCGGCCCGCCTCCGCCGTCCGCGGGCACCGGCGTGACCAGCGCTATCAAGTCGAGCGGAATGTCTGACGCACTCTCGGCCGCGATTTTCTGCGCCCGCTCCTGCGCGCCATCGGCAATCTGGGCGCAGCGGGAGGTGGCGTACCGCGGTACGTCGCCGAACCGGGACTGCCACAGCAGGTGGTCCCAGTGCGGATGCGTAGCGAACCCGGCGACGACCGGCTCGCCGAGCGCATCGAGGTCATCGGCCAGCTGGTCCAGCTCAGCACCATCAATGCCGGGATCGACCAGCACCAACCCGGCGTCGCCGCGCACCACGATGGAATTACTCCACACCCACGCGCTCTGCCGGACCCACACGCCTTCGGCTACCTGATTCAGCATCGGCTCACCCTGGCAGCCAGCTCCACCGAGCACAATGCTGTCGGCCGCCCACCGACCTGGATGCGCTGTGACGGAGAACCCGGGTTCTCCGGGCTACAGCTCCCCCGCGAACTGCTGGGTACCGAGTACGGCCAGCAGCTCGAGTTTGCTCGCGGCCTCGCTGCGCGGCGCAGCAGTGAGGACCAGCAGGACCTGCGATTCGTCCTCGGTGAACAGGGCCTGGCAGTCGACCTCGATGGGGCCGAGCTCAGGATGAGTGAGCACCTTGTGGTCCTCGAACCTCCGGGCGACCTCGTGGTCGTCCCACAGCAGGGCAAATTCAGGGCTGCGGCGCAACAACTCTCGGGACAGCGCACCGGCCCGCGAGTCCGGACCCATTGCTCCGCGTGCGGCGCGCAGAGAGGCGACCTGTGCGCGACTCTGCCGATCGCGGTCCGGTTCGGGATACCGCCAACGCTCCTGCTCCGGGTGAACGAACCAACGGTAGATGCTGCTGCGCTCCAGCCCGACCAAATGGCTGACGTCTCCGAACAATGCTCGGGCCGGATCATTTTGCACGAGCGTCTCACCGAGAGCGGAAATGATCAGCGCCGGCGTATCGGTGAGCCGGTCGAGCACCCGCATCAATCCCGGCGCAACGAAGTCGAGATTCGCGGAACGGTCCGGCGCGCTGTGGCCCGCCACCCGGTGCAGATAGTCGCGCTCATCTGCGGTCAGCCGCAGCGCCCGGGCGATCGACGCCAACATCTGCGTGCTCGGTTGCGGGCCGCGGCGCTGTTCCAGCCGGGTGTAGTAGTCGGTCGACATCGAGGCGAGTTGCGCTACCTCCTCGCGGCGCAGACCCGGCGCACGGCGGCGGGAACCGGCGCTCAGCCCCACGTCCGTGGTCGTGAGACCGTTGCGCCGCGCGACCAGAAATGCAGCCAGAGCTTCTCGATCCACCTCCGCAGTATGCGCTGGCCTCCCGCGCCGACCCAGGGATCGGCGATCCCCCGATGATCGGGCCCTGGATGGCGACCCGAACGCCGACGACAGTGGAACGCATGAACATTACCGGAAACACCATCTTCATTCCCGGCGCCACCAGCGGGATCGGACTGGCCCTCGCCCTGCGCCTGCAGGAGAAGGGCAACACCGTCGTGGTCGGCGGCCGCCGCGTCGAGCTTCTCGATCAGATCGCTGCCGATCACCCGCGTATCGGAACCGTCGAGATCGACACCGCTGACCCGGCGAGCATCACGGCAGCCGCCGCGGACGTTCTCGCGCGCCACCCCGCACTGAACGTCCTGGTGACCATGGCCGGCATCATGCGCGTCGAAGACTGGTCCACCTCGGCGGGCTTCCTCTCCTCCGCGGAGGAGACGGTGACCACGAACCTGCTCGGCTCGATCCGCCTCATCGCCGCGTTCATCGACCACCTCCGCGCCCAACCAGACGCCACCATCGTGACCGTGTCCTCGGGGTTGGCGTTTGCGCCGCTCGCCGTGACGCCGAGTTACAACGCCACCAAGGCTGCGATCCACATGCTGAGCGAGTCGATCCGGCTCCAGCTGTCCGGCACGACCGTACGCGTCCTCGAGCTGGTGCCGCCCGCCGTCCGCACCAACTTGCTGCCGGGCCAGGAGCAGAGCGACTTCGCTATGCCCCTCGACGATTTCGTCGACGAGGTGGTTCAGATCATCGAGACCCAACCCGACGATGCGACGGAAATTCAGGTGGAGAACGTCAAGTTCCTCCGGTACGGCGAAGCGCGCGGCGACTACCAACACGTGGTCGAAACGCTCAACCAGTTGGACCCGCACGGTCGGTGAGAGATCGAGGCGTCGCTGCCCGGGGTAAGTACATTCGGCTAATCAGGCGGAAGGCATTCCGCCGACGGCCTTTAGTCCTGCCCGCAATTGGAGGTGGGCGTTGACGAGCCAATCGATCATTTGCGGCCACTGATCTGCTTCCTCGACGGTCCCGAAGTCAGATTCGATACCGATCCTGGCCGCCTTTCGGCCGTCCATCTGATCCCACACCGCAGGCCGCCCTAAAGCGGCCTCGAACTGGTCCCTGGTTTGTTGTAGGGCCAGGAATCGGCGCAAGTTGACCGCTCCACTCGTCCCACGGAAGTAGATCCAGGCGCTCAACCCACGTCGAGTGAACGTCGAGGTCAAAACAGCGCCGGGACCGAGCGACACGTCGCACCATGAGCTGGTCGTAGAGGATCGCGCCCGGGTCCACGTCGAATGATTGGTCTGGACGCGAGCCAGGAACCGCTCCCAGAAATCCCAATATTGCCGTCGTAACTCAGAGCTCTCATTGGATGCCGTCGATGCCTTGACCTGCTTGCCCCAGTCGTTGGGTTGGACGACGAGTTTGAAGGCTGGGGCCGGTAGAGAACCGCCGATCCGAACTACCTGGATCTCGACGCCGAAGAAGCGGGTGTTCTCATCGGTGCGTTCGTTGAGCCAGTCGATTGCCGCCCGATGCTCGGACCTGAAGCCGGTTGCTATCCAAACGATCGTTGTGGGATTGGTGCCGGCCGCGTAGGTCAAGATTTGACCGAGGTGCGTGTGATCAGACATCTCTAACTGGTTCTCGACGATGACGGCCTGTCCGGTCGCCTCGTCGTGGCCAATGAGATCAAGTGAGAAGCCGCCGACGGGGTGCTCGGCCCGTTCCAGAACAAGGTCCATGCCTAGGAGATCTGACAGGACGTCAACATTATCGAGAAGCCACGGCGTGAAGTTCAGCGCCTCGTGTGGCCACACATCCCGGGGAAGCACCGCTTTGAGCCTGCCGAGTTCGATTGTCATGGCCGCAGTTTAAGAAGCGGTGACGCAGTTGGCGGCCGCTTCCGACTTGTTGCTTGGCCCGATCAGTCCATGGACGCATAGTCGAGGTGTCATCGTGTACCGGGTCGTAGTTGACGGCTCCAAGAGGTAGCGCCGGCCTGAGCATCCAATCCCGCGAAGCACGGTTACGCCCACTTGAAGCCGTAAGTGGGCGCAACTGACCGCCTGAGGCCCAGATGCTGGATCGCGACCGTCCGCGGCGACCACGCGAATCACGAAGGGGTTCCGGTAGCGCCCGACCCCAGCTGATCCCGCCGCCGGGTCAGGTAGGCGATCTCGGCGCTATTGCCCGCCAGTTCGATCGCCCGGTCGTACGCCGCGCGCGACTGCTGACTGCGGCCGAGGCGGCGCAGAAGGTCGGCGCGGGTGGCGTGGAACGCGTGGTACCCGGCCAGTGCGGGCTCGAGACGGTCGACGATGGCCAGTGCCACGTCAGGTCCGTCGAGCTCTGCCACCGCGATGGCTCGGTTGAGGGCGACGATGGGTGACGGGTCGAGCCGGATCAGCTGGTCATACAGGGCGACGACCTGCGACCAGTCGGTGTCGCGCACATCCCGGGCGTAGGTGTGGACAGCGTTGACGGCAGCAAGGATCTGGTACCGCCCCGGCGCCACGCCGGCGGCCAGGCGTTTCCGGACCAGTCGATGCCCCTCCGCGATCAGCTGCGCATCCCAAGCCCCGCGGTCCTGCTCCTCAAGGGTGACCAGCTCACCGCTGCCCGAGATGCGCGCAGTGCGACGGGCTTCGGTGAGCAGCATCAGCGCCAGCAACCCGGCCACCTCACCGTCCTGCGGCAGCAGCACCCGGATCAGCCGGGTCAGCCGGATTGCCTCGCCGGTCAGGTGTGACCGCACCGGCTCGGTATCGGGGCTGGTCGCGAGGTAGCCCTCGTTGAAGACTAGGAACAGGACAGTCAGCACACCGGTAATGCGGCGGGGCAGGTCCTCCGCGGACGGGATCCGGTAGGGGATGCGAGCCGCCTTGATCTTGGCTTTCGCCCGGGTGATCCGCTGCCCGACCGTTGGTTCCGGCACCAGGAAGGCACTCGCGATCTCCGGCGTGGTTAGGCCGGCGACCATCCGCAGGGTCAGCGCCACCCGGGTTTCCATGGCGAGCGACGGGTGACAGCAGGTGAAGATCAGCCGGAGCCGGTCGTCCTCGATCGGGCCGACCGGATCGGGTGGTTCGTCGTCGCCGAGCATCTGCGCCTGCCCCTCCTTGTCGTCGCGCTTGTTCTCCCGGCGGATCCAGTCGATTGCCTTCCGGTTCGCGGTGGTGGTCAGCCAGGCGCCGGGATTGGGCGGGACGCCGTCCACCGGCCACCGCTCCACCGCGGTCGCGAAAGCGTCGCCGGCCGCTTCTTCGGCGATGCCGAGGTCGCCGAACCGCCTGGTCAGGGCGGCGATCACCCGGGCCCACTCGTCGCGGTGGGCCCGGACGATCGCATCGTGCGCCTGGGTCACTGCAGCGACTGGAACGGCCGCACTTCGACCTTGCCGCGGCACGCCTTCGAGCCCTCCGCCGCGAGCGCGAGCGCCTTGTCCAGATCCTGCGCCTCGATGACCCAGAAGCCGCCGAGGTACTCCTTGGACTCCAGGTACGGCCCGTCGGTGAAGATCGGCGTC
>CAXSEW010000117.1:0-9402 GCA_964236185.1 uncultured Nakamurella sp.
ACGCTTCTCGTAATTCGGTCGGGTCGGTCAGCAGGTCGAAGGGCTCCACCTGGGTCAGCCCGAACCCGGCCAGTCGGCGCAGGGTGCCGTCGAGATCCTCGGCGAGCTGCCGGCGAACCGAATACAGCTGGATGGACAGCGTCGGCAATGGCGCCATGGCACACCTCTCCTGTTCGCCGGGTAAGGCTCGCCGTCCCTGGGGAGCGACGACACGACCCTATCGCCGGCCTGTTCCACCGTTCCGCCGCGGGCATGGCCGCTCCGCCTTCGTCGGGGGTCGCGATGGCGATCTCCACCCAAGGGTGGAGCGGTCGTCACCGGCCAGGGTCCACCCGGCGTCCACCCAGCGCCCGATGTGCGGCAGGCCCACCTCCAGCAGAGTTGACCTCAGCGGCCAACAGCCGAAAACGCCAAAGCCACAGCGGCTCAGCACAATCACAAGGAGAACATCATGAGCGACTTCGTCACCTCACTGGTCATCAGCGGCAGCATCTTCGCGGTCATGATGCTGTCCCAGTTCGGCCGTCGCGACTACACCTGGCACAAGGTGCTCTACCCGCTCGTCTCGGTCGGCATCTTCGGCTACTCCTACCTGAAGGATCTGCCGACGGTCGGCAACGCCGTGTGGCTCTACGTGGCCGGAGTCGTCATCGGCCTGGCCTTCGCGTTCTGGGCCACCGTGACCACCGGCGTCGAGCGGGATGCGGCCAGCGGCAAGCTCTACACCCGCACCGGGGCCGGGTTCGTCGCCGCCTGGCTGGTCGCCATGGCCCTGCGGATCGCGTTCGTCTATGCCGCGGAGAACGTCCCCAGCTTCCGGGAGCAGATCGGCGCCTTCATGATGAACCACCAGATCGTCGAGGGTTCGATCGCTCCGTTCTTCGTGCTGATGGCGCTGACCACCGTGGTGACCCGGATCGCCGCGATCCGCATCCGGATGAACCGCCTCGGCCGGACCGCCACTCCTGCCAGCGCACTGCAGCCCGCCACCGTCTGAATCGGCTCCTTGGGCCGCCCGGGTGTCCGCATCGCGGATACCCGGGCGGCCAAGTCTGCGCGGCCGGTCAGCCGCAGCAACAGAGCGCCGCCCAAGGCCCGAGAAGCACACTGTCCGACAAACACAGCGCCGCCCGCTGTCCGAGAGGAGTGCGACCATGACACCCATGACGGTGCAGCCCCCGCCCCCCGCCCCGGCGGGTTCCGGTGTCGATGGGGCGGATCGACGGCGGCTGTGGATTTCCGTTCTCATCGTCGTCGTCGGGTGGTTCGGCGTCCGGCCCCTCGGCCTGCAGGGCGAGCACCTGGTGGTCGTGCTGTTGCTCGTGGTGACATCCGCATTCCAGCTCGCCCGGCACCTCCCACCCGCCCGGGTGCCGCAGCGCTTCGTACTGCCGCTGTTCCTCTGCTGGATGCTGGTTGCCTGCGCGCTGCTGGTACTCCGTTCCCAAACGGTCGCCCCGATGTACGCCTACGTGTTGACCGGCTACGCGGGGTATCGCCTGCCGCTGCGGTCGGCGTTGTCGGTCGCCCTGTCGGCGGGGGTGCTGTGCGCGGTCGGCCTGCGGATCGCCGAAGCCCGCCATCTGGAGACCTGGCCGTGGTTGATCGGGCTGACCGTCGCGCTGCCCGTCTTCCTCGGGATGGCGAACCGCAGTCGTGACCAGGCCGTCACCAGTGCCATCGAGGCCGCTCGGTCCGCGCAGCGGGCGGCAGAGGCGGAAGCCCGGGAGCAGGCGCTGACCGAGCGGGCTCGGATCTCGCGGGACATCCACGATGTCCTGGCCCATTCGCTGACCGGGGTCAGCATGCAGCTCGAGCTCAGCGAGATGCTGCTCGACGATGGCGATGTCGAACGGGCGCGAGCATCGATCAGCAAGGCACACAGCATGGTGCGAGAGGGCATGACGGAGGCCCGGCGCGCGGTCACCGCCCTGCGGTCGGAAACCCTGCCGCTCCGGCAGACGCTGGAGGGGCAGTTCGCCGGCGCCGGACAGGTGCGCGTCGAGGGCAGCCCGATCGAGCTGCCGACCGACGCCGCCCAGGCCGTCGTGCGGACGGCGCAGGAAGCGCTGACCAACGCGCGCCGGCATGCGCCGGGTGCGCCGATCGAGGTGACGCTGCGGTACTCGCGGGCGGGCGTAGAACTGCAGGTCGACAACGGGCCGGCTTTGGGCGCCGGCTCGGCCCCGACCGGCTCCGGCATGGGCCTGATCGGTATGCGCGAGCGGGCTGCCCTGCTGGCCGGCAGCGCCGAAGCCGGGCCGCTGCTCGATGACCTGATGGTCGGTGGTTGGCGGGTGCTGCTCCGGCTGCCGGTCGAGGTCCCGGCCGGCGGTGCGACGGACACGCCGGCCGGCGGCGCGGTGGACACGCCGGCCGACGACGAAGTCCATTCGACGGCCGGGTCACCCCGGTCGTCGATGCTGCCGGACAACCGATGACGACCGGTGAACCGGACCTCCGACTCATCGTCGCCGACGACCAGGCATCGATCCGGGAAGCGCTGGCGATGATGCTCGACATGACGCCCGGACTGACGGTGGTGGCCACCGCCGCCGACGGCGAGCAGGCGGTGGCCCTGACGGCCGAGCACCGCCCCGACGTGGTGCTGATGGATCTGCGGATGCCGAAGATGGACGGGATCGCCGCAACCGCCGCCGTCGCCGCGCGGTTTCCGGACGTGGCTGTCGTCGTCCTGACCACCTATGACGACGGTGCGTCCATCGTCGCCGCGCTCGGCGCCGGCGCCCGCGGCTACCTGACGAAGCAGGCCGGGCGGGCGGACATCGCCAGAGCCGTCCGAGCCGCCGCCGCCGGTCAGGCCGTGCTCGACCCGGCGGCGGCGGCCCGGTTGGTCGCCGCCGCCACCGGCGGGGCTGTCGCGGACCCCGCCGACGACACGGCTGCCGTTCCCGCCGGTCCAGCAGACCAGGGTTCCGGCGCGCCTGCGGTCCTCCCCGACGGGTTGTCGGCGCGCGAGGGCGAGGTGCTGCGGTTGATCGCCGCAGGGCGCACCAACCGGGAGATCGCCACCGCACTGTTCGTCAGCGAGGCCACGGTGAAGACCCACGTCAACAACATCTTCGGCAAACTGCAGGTGCGCGACCGCGCCCAGGCCGTGCACTATGCCTTCACGCACGGACTCGTCTGAGCCGGCCCTGGCCGGTGCGGTGCGTCTGCTCGCACCTTCGCCGCCCCACCGCCACCGCACCCGCCGCCCCGCATCTGAACCGAGTCCGAACATTCTCCCCGGTCCAATCCGAACACCACGGCGGCACAGTAGGTACCAGCCCACCGAGGGCGGTATCAGCGGCGCAAGGAGAACAGCATGTTGAAGAAATTGGCCGTGGTCGGCAGCGTCGTCGCCGTCGCCGGGCTGGGTGTCGGCGGGGTCGCATCGGCGTGGTCGGGAGCGCCCGCCGCACAGGCCGGTACGGCGACGGTGGATGCGGTGCCCAACGCGGTCGGCGCTGCCGCTGCCGCCAGCCTGAGCACGAACGCCGTCACCACCACAGCGACGACCACGAAGGCCACGGACAAGAAGGCCACGGACAAGAAGGCGCAGAAGCACGGCAAGCACGCGAGCCTGGCCAAACGACTCTCGCGCGTCAGTCACGCGCAGTGGGTCAGCAAGGACGCCGCGACCGGGACATTCGTCCCCCATGACGCAGTGCGTGGCGAAGTGACCGCTGCCGCAACAGGATCCATCACGATCAAGGCCACCGACGGCACTTCCGAGACGTTCGTGGTGACCGGATCGACCAAGGTGCGCGTCGCCGGCGCCACCAGCACGATCACTCAGGTCAAGGTCGGCGACCGGGCTGCCGTCATGGGTACCGGCAGTGGCTCGATGACGGCCACCCGGGTGGTCGCGCACGCGCCAGGCACGAAGAAGAGCACCAGCTCCGCGCCCGCGACGACCACCAGCGCGGCCCCGACGTCCTGACCCGCCCGGCTGACCCGGACGGCCGGGCGGGTCAGCCCGCGGTGAACCGGTACACCGACCGGTTGCGGTACTCCTGGCCCGGCCGCAGCACGGTGTCCGGGAAGTGCGGGTGGTTGACAGAGTTGGGCAGGTACTCGGGCTCCAGACAGAATGCGTCGCCCTGCCGCACCATGGCGCCGGCCCGGCTGACGATGGAGCCGTCCAGTGAGTTGCCGCTGTAGAACTGCACGGCCGGCTGGTCGGTGAACAGCTCGACTGTCCGCCCGGTTCCCGGATCGGTCGCCCGCGCGGCCAGCCTCAGTCCGTCGGAACTGCCGCCCGACCCGTCCAGCACGTACGCGTGGTCGAACCCGCGGACCAGCACCATCTGGGGGTGATCGGCGCGCCACCGATCGCCGATGGCCACCGGCGCGGCGAAGTCGAAGGGCGTACCGGCCACGTCCAGCAGCTCGCCGGTGGCCAGGAAGTCCGCGTCCACCGCCGCCACCCGGTCCGCGAACAGGGTCAGCTGATGCGTAGCCACCGACCCGGGCACGCCCGACAGGTTGAGATACACGTGGTTGGTCAGGTTGACCGGCGTCGGTGCGTCGGTGACCGCCCGGTAGTCGACGGTGAGGTCGGTGCCGGTGACCGTGAACACCACCGACACATCGAGGTTCCCCGGAAAGCCCATCTCGCCGTCCGGGCTGGTCCGGCGCAGGGTGACGCTCGTCCCCGAATCGGTGTCCTCCACCGGCTCCAACGCCCAGTCGTGCGCATCGAATCCGGCAGTTCCGCCGTGCAGTGCGGTGCTGCCTTCGCTGAGCGGAACCTGGTAGGAGCGGCCGTCCAACTCGAACGCGCCGGCGGCGATGCGGTTGGCGTACCGCCCGACCGACGCGCCCTGGAAGCTGTTGTCGGTGCGCCAGGCCCGCGGGTCGTCGAAACCGATGGCCACGTCGGCCCATCGGCCATGCCGGTCCGGTGCGCGGACGTAGGCCAACCTCGCCCCGTAGCCAAGGATGCCGACGGCAAGGCCGGCGCTGGTCAGTTCCGCATCGACGGACATCGGGTACCTCCTGATCATGAAGCAACGTTCCGGACTACCCGCACGGCCGACCGCGGTGTCCGGCCGGCAGCCGGGCGGGGCCGCACACCCAGCCTATGACCGACACACTCCGTCGCTGCGCCACGGGGCAGGAGACCACCGGTGACCCAGGTGCCGTTCAAGCCGCCGGCCGCCACGCCGGGCGCACGCTCGAAGTCCCGTCTGCCCATCCCGACCGATCCGCAGGCATCCGAGAGCGGCCTGACGGTGATCATCGCGTTCGCCGCGAACCTTCTGGTCGCCATTGCGAAGACGGTGGCGGCGATGCTCACCGGGTCGGCATCGATGCTCGCCGAGTCCGCCCACTCCTGGGCCGACACCGGTAACGAAATTTTCTTGATAGTTGCCAATCGGCGGTCGAAACTGCCGGCCGACGAGGACCACCCGCTGGGTCACGGCCGGGAGGCCTACGTCTGGTCGATGTTCGCCGCCCTCGGGCTGTTCGCCGCCGGCGCCGCCGTGTCGGTGACCCACGGCGTCAACGAACTGCTGGACCCGACACCGGGCGAGGACTTCGTCATCGGCTACGTGGTGCTGGCGCTCTCCTTCGTCCTGGAGGGCATCTCGTTCCTGCAGTCGGCACGCCAGGCCAAGGCCGAAGCCGGCAAGTTGGAGCGGGAGCTCGTCCAACACATCCTGGCCACCTCCGACCCGACACTGCGGGCCGTGTTCGCCGAAGACTCCGCGGCGCTGGTCGGGCTGCTGATCGCTGCCGCCGGACTCACCGCCCACCAACTGACCGGGTCCTCCGCGCCCGACGCCGTGGCGTCGATCCTGATCGGCCTGTTGCTCGGCGTCGTCGCGATGGTGCTGATCAACCAGAACCGCAAGTTCCTGGTGGGCGAGGTCGCCGACCCGCGGGTGAAAGCGGCTGTCATCGAGGCGATGATGGCCATGCCCGAGATCGCCCGGGTCACCTACCTGCGGCTGGAGGTGGTCGGGCCGCGGCAGCTGAGCCTGGTGGCGGACGTCGACCTCACCGGCGATGACAACGAGTCGCAGCTGGCCTTCCGGCTACGCGACCTGGAGGCGCAGCTGGTCGAGACGCCCGCCCTGGTCGGGGCCGTGCTCAGCCTCTCGGCACCGGACGAGCCCACGCTGACCTGAGCTACCGGCTCTCACCCACCACCAGCCACCGACCGCTGCGGGTGCGCCAGGCCATGCCGACGAACCGCAGCAGGATGAACGACGCCAACCCGGCCCACACCCCGCCGATGCCCCAGTCGAAGACCAGCGCGCAGATTGCCAGCGGGATGTAGCCGACCACCGCCGACACCACGGTGACCGTCCGCAGGAAGGCGTTGTCGCCGGCACCGATCAGCACGCCGTCCAGCGCGAACAGGATGCCGCCGACGGGCATCATGCCGACGAGCCACGGCCAGAGCAGATGCGCCTGGTGCTGCACACCGGCGTCGGAGCTGAACACCATCGGGATGACGTACCAGCCGGCGGCGGCGAGAGCGCCGAACGCCAGTCCGGCGATCAGGCCGAAGCGGGTGACCCGCCACGCCGTGGCCTTCGCCGAGTCGGCGTTGCCGCTGCCGAGCGAGGCACCCACCAGGGACTGAGCGGCGATCGCGAAGGAGTCCAGCAGCAGCGCGGTCAGGTTCCACAGCTGCATGCCGATCTGGTGGGCGGCCAGCTGTGCGGCGCCCATCCGTCCGGCGACCCCGGCCGCCGTCAGGTACGACGCCTGGAAGGCCGAGGCCCGCAGCACCAGGTCCCGACTGACCACCAGCTGCCGACGCATCACCCCCCACTGCGGCGCACCGGGCACGTGCTCCCGGCGCAGCGCGACGACGCAGCAGATGCCGCCCACCCACTGCGCCAGCACGTTGGCCAGCGCCGAACCCTCCAGTCCCAGGCCCACCGGGTAGACCAGCACGGGCGAGGCGATCGCGGACAGCGCGTTCGCCGCCACCACGATCAGCACCGGGGTGCGGGTGTCCTGCACGCCGCGCAGCCAACCGTTGCCGGCGAGCACCAGCAGCACACCGGGCAGCCCGAGGATGGCGATCCGCAGCCAGGACTCCGCCGCGGAGGTGACGGCCCCGTCGCTGCCGACGATCAGCCGGGTCAGCGGAGCGGCGAGCAGCTCGCCGATGCCGATGACGGCGACCCCGATCAGCACTGCCAGCCAGGACGCCTGCACGCCCTCGTTCACCGCCGCGTCCCGGCGGCCGGCGCCGAAGAAGCGGGCGGCGCGGCCGGTGGTGCCGTACTCCAGCGACGTGCCGACCAGCGCCAGCAGCGTCATCACCGTGCCGGCTGCGCCCAGGCCGGCCAGCGGGATCTGGCCCAGGTGCCCGACCACGGCGGTGTCCACCAGCAGGAAGAGCGGCTCGGCGGCCAGCACGACGAAGGCCGACGCCGCCAGCGAGACGATCCGCCGGGCCGGTACCTCGATCGTCGTCATGGAGGAATTATCGGTGAGCATCCTCCACCTCCCTACCGGCCGAGCTCCGGTCAGCTGCCGACCCGGGCACCGGCCGGGTCAGAAGTGCGAGCGCAACGCGGCGAAGTGCGGCAGGTGCAGGACGAACTCGTCCGCCGCATCCAGCTCGGCATGCTCGAGCCACCAGCTGCTGGGGTGCGGGATGTACACGGCGTTCAGTCCGGCCGCCCGCGCCGGCAGGATGTCCGACTTCGGCGAGTTGCCGATCATCCAGGTGGACCCGGGGTCGAGCCGGTGCCGCGCCACCAGCTCGCGGTACACCCCGGGCTCCTTCTCCGGCACGATGTGCACCTGCCGGAAGTGGTGCGCCAGCCCGGACGCGTCGACCTTGCGCTGCTGCTCGTCGAGGTCGCCCTTGGTCAGCAGGTACAGATCGTGCCGCCCGCCGAGTTCGGCCAGCACTGCGGCCACCTCCGGCATCAGCTCGATGTCGTGGCGCAGCAGCGCCTCGGCCAGCTCCTCGAGCTCTCGTTCCTGGGCGGGAGTGAACGGTCGGGTCATCAGCCGCCGATAGGTCTCGGCGAGGTTCCGCAGGAATGCGCGCGCGCCGTAGCCGCCCGCCCGGGCATTGGCCAGCTCCACGTCCGCCAGGATCGCCCGGATCTGCGACCGGTCCAGGGTCGGGTGGGCCAGCCAGTCGAGGTAGTCCTCGATGACCCGCTCGAACAGCACGTTGTTGTGCCACAGGGTGTCGTCGGCGTCGAAGATCAGCGCCTGCCGGCGGCCGGGGAGAGATTGCCTCATGCCGGAGATTCTGCCGCTCCGGGCAACTCCCATTTCGACGTCCGGGAAGCGTGTGCCATTTTCAGGAAAGAGGCAGCGGCCCGGGACCCAGACCTACGATGGAGCCCGACAATTCGTGGCCCGACCCGGCCTGCAGTGCGCAACTCGCCTGGTAGAGCACATATGACTGCGATGCGTTTCCGGATGATTCCCTCGAGACCACGAAACCCATTCCGGTGGCGTGCATGTTGACGACCACCTGCAGCCGGCCGCCGTACGTCGGGTCCGCGGCGGCGGTGGTGCGGCGGGCGATCCCGAAGCATTCGGCCTGCACCTGCGGGCTGGTCGTCGTGGTGTCCGTGCCGGTGGTGGAGCCGAAGACCTGGAGCTGGCGGGCAGCCAGCACCTCGCCGGTGTGCCGGGCGCTGCAGGGCACCCCGACCACCCCCACCGCGCCGGGCCGGTTGAAGCACGGTCGCAGCTCCACCGGCAACACACCGGTGGCCGGCACGTCGCGCAATCTTCCTCGGTAGCCGGCGTTGTCGGTGCCGAGCAGAATCGGCCGCACCACGCAGGCATGCCAGGACCAGCCCTTCACCATGGACCTGCCCGGTCCGGACACCAGCACGGTGCTCGACATCACCGGCGGCACCGACCACCCCGAGCGCGTCGGGCTGTCGCCGGACTGTCCCCCCTGGTCGCCCAGATATGCCTGGCCGGCAGCGATGCATCGCTCGTAGAGACGGACCTCGGAGGCGTCGGAGGCGTCGGAGGCCGACCAGCTCTGCACGATTTCCACGGTGTGCGGGTCTGCGCAATCGATCCCGACCCAGCCGGCGCGGGTGATCGACAGGCAGGAGCCGGAATCCGGTGCTGTCGGGGTCGGCAACGGGGTGGCAGAACCTGCAACGGACCGGTCGGCCGTTGCATTGACGATGAGCACGCCGATCAAGGTGACGATCACCATGAACAGCCCCGCAGCTCTGCGTTGCATTCCTCCAGGATAGGCAGGCTTTTCCGGCGGGGCCATTGCAGAGTCGAACGACCGTCACCGCAGGCGATCCGCCACCCGAATGCCGTCGACGGCACCAGCCGCAGCGACCATTTCCAGGTCGATCTATCGCGTACGAAACAGTTCATCCGGGTACTGCAGCAACACGCTGACCGGCCGCCTCGTCGAGGAAGCCGGCC
>CAXSEW010000118.1:0-9396 GCA_964236185.1 uncultured Nakamurella sp.
GAGTACCAGATGTCGCCGACGGGCAAGGCCTTCCTGGCCGGCGTGCTCCGGCACGCCGCCGAGATCACCGCCGTGTCGTGCCAGTGGGTCAACTCCTACAAGCGCCTGGTCATCGGCGAGGAGGCCCCGACCACCGCGTCCTGGGGTCAGGCGAACCGGTCCGCGTTGATCCGAGTGCCCAACTACTCGCCGGGCAAGTCCTCCAGCCAGCGGATGGAATTCCGACTGCCCGACTCGGCCTGCAACCCGTACCTGATGTTCGCCGTGGTCATCGCCGCCGGCCTGCGCGGCATCCGGGAGGGTTACGAGTTGCCGGCCCCGGCCGAGGACGACGTCTGGTCGTTGAGCGAGACCGAGCGCCGGGCGTTGGGTTATGTGCGGCTACCGGCCTCCCTGGAGTCGGCGCTCATGCTGATGGAGCGGTCGGACTTCGTGCCGGAAGCGCTGGGGGAGCACGTGTTCGACTTCTTCCTCCGGAACAAGCGCGCCGAATTCGAGGCCTACCGTCGCCAGGTCACGCCGTTCGAGCTCCAGCGGTACCTCTCGCTGTAGTCGCATCCGGCCGCCGAAAGGCGCTCGTTGGTGACCCCGCAGAACCTCGCGGGTCGCACTGTCGGTACTCCGTGGTGCACTACCGCCATGGACTTCAAGATCGAGCTCATCATCCTGCCGGTGACCGACGTCGACCGGGCCAAGGCGTTCTACGTGGATCAGGTCGGCTTCAACGTCGACTTCGACCAGCGGGTGAGCGACACCCTCCGTTTCGTGCAGCTCACGCCGCAGGGTTCGGCCTGTTCCATCGCCTTCGGTGAGGGGCTCACCGACGCCCCGCCCGGTTCGGTGAAGGGGCTGCAGGCCGTGATCGCCGACGCCGACGCCGCACATGCCGAGCTCCAGGGCCGCGGAGTCGCCGTGAGTGACGTCGACGAGCTGGCCTGGGGCCGATTCGTCTTCTTCGCCGATCCGGACGGCAACGCCTGGAGTTTGCAGCAGCTGCCCCAGCGTTCGTAGCCACCACGGTAGGAGGCGCCTACCGGTCGTACGACCGGGTAAGGAACAGTGGACACCGTCGTCCCGCCGCCGCACTGCTGCACCATCCCGAGGAGACCCGATGCCGTCGACCCCGCCTACCATCTTCGTGCTCTTCGGGGCGACCGGTGACCTGGCCAAGCGGATGGTCCTGCCCGCCTTCTACCAGCTCGCCCAGCACGGGCTGATGCCGGAGAACTGGCTGCTGATCGGCAACGGTCGCGGCGACGTCGCGCACGAGGACTTCCGCAAGGACGTCCGTGCCTCGCTGGACGAATTCGGCAGCGAGAAAGTCGACGAGAAGCTGTGGGACGAGATGGCGGGCCGGCTGCGGTTCGCCGGCGGAGGCTTCGACCAGGATGATCCCGGCTCGCTGCTCGATGTGTTGGGCGAGGCCAAAGAGACGCTCGGCGAGGACGCCGAATACATCCACTACCTGGCTATACCGCCGGTCGCGTTCGCGTCCATCACCGAGGGTCTGGCCGCCCACCAGTTGCTCGACCACGCCCGGGTGGTCTACGAGAAGCCGTACGGTACCGATCCTGACTCGTTCCGCAAGCTGGACGAGCTGGTGCTGTCGGTGATGAAAGAGGAGCAGGTCTACCGGATCGACCACTTCCTCGGGAAGGAAGCGACGCAGAACCTGCACGTGCTGCGCTTTGCCAACCGGATGATCGGCAACATCTGGTGCGGCGAGCACGTCGAGCAGGTGCAGATCGACGTTCCCGAAACGCTCGACGTCGCCGATCGGGCGGCCTTCTACGAGACCACCGGCGCGTTGCGCGACATGGTGGTCACCCACCTGTTCCAGGTCGCCGCCGAGATCGCCATGGAACCGCCGATCGACTTTTCCGCCGAGAATCTGCAGGACGCGCGGGAGGCGGTGCTGTCCGCGTTCCGTCCGCTGGCACCGGAGGACGTGGTGCTCGGCCAGGCCGACGGCTACCTCGACCTGCCCGAGGTGGCCGACGGATCCACCACGGACACGTTCGCGGCGGTCCGGCTGTGGGTGGACACCGACCGCTGGCACGGTGTGCCTTTCCTGCTGCGCAGCGGCAAGTACCTGGCCCAGAGCGCCCAGCGGGTGTCCATCCTGCTCAAGGAGCCGGACGGCCCACTGACCAGCATCCCGGGTACCGGTTCCGTGCTCAGCTTCACGCTGTCCGGGTCCGGCGCGGTGGACGCGACGTTGGTGGTGAAGAAGCCCGGCGCCGGGATGGAACTGGTCCCCACGACCGTGCACCTCTCACTGGACGCGGTCGAGGACGGCGACCCGCTGCCGCCATACGTGTCGCTGATCCACGACGTGACCCTCGGGGACCGGTCGCTGTTCACCTCCAGCACCGGCCTGTCCCACGCCTGGAACGCGGCCGCCGCCATTTTGCAGAACCGCCCGGCCGTGCATCCCTACGCGCCCGGTTCGGTCGGCCCGGAGGCCGGCTCGGAGCTCGCCGGTCCCGGCGGCTGGCTGGTGGACCACCAGCAGCAGGAGCAGGAGCAGCACCCGTCCTGACCGCCGAGCCCAGCGGTGCGTCTGTGCGGGTGACTCAGATATCCACGGTTCCGCCGGATCGCCAATACCGCCCGTCCGCCCGGTCCATCAGGCCGAAGTCGATCAACGCCCGCCGCAGGGTCACGTAATCCGAGTAGATGCCGATCAGCTCCCGATTGACCTCGACCTCGAGGTAGTGCACACCCGGAACGAAGCGGGATGCGATGACATCGAGCACGGCGAGCTTGCGCGACTGCTTGCGCGGCATGGTGTGCAGCCGGCCGTCATCGTCGAAATACCGCTGCCGCACCAGGTCTCGTTGCGCCTCGGCGGCGCGGAGCAGTTCGTCCCCGGCCACGGTCAGACGGCGTCCCCGCGCCCGACGCGAGGACGCGGCACCCGCCACTTGCGGATCAGGCAGGCCCGGTTGAAGGCGTAGAAGCTCAGCGACCGCGGCCGGACGGACAAGCCGCTCGGGTCGCCCTTCGGGAACTTGACCGCCACCCGGCGGGCCAGCTGCCGGCCGAAGACCATCGAGTCGACGACGGCGGCCAGGATCGCGACGAGCAGGATCAACGGCCCGACAGACTGCACCGTCGGGTTGTTGATCAGCAGCACGATGAACGACAGCACCGCCACGGGGAGCAGGATTCCGGCGATGTTGCGGCGGGAGTCGGTGGCGTCCCGGACGAAGGCCCGCACCGGTCCCTTGTCGCGGGGGAGCACGTAGGCGTCGTCGCCGCGCATCATTCGCTCGCGCCGCTCGGTCGACTGCACGCGCCGTTCGTCCTTGGTGAGCGTCTTGCCCACCTCCTTGGAACGCTTGATCGCTTCCCGCTGCGTCTTCGGCGGCGGAGCGACCGGTCCCCGTCGCCCGGCGGCCTGGTTGCGCTTGGGCGTCGGACGGCCCTTGCCGACGGTCGGGGTGACCGGAACGGCCGCTACCGCGACCTCAGCTACCTGATCGGCCGGTTTGCGGCGAAGGAAACTCACGCCATCGAGAATAGTTGACTCGTCGAGGGCATCAACACCGCCGATTTCCCGCTGCCGGCCGGAATACCGCTCGCCGGTCTGCAGTTGATCAGCGGAAGTGGCCGAGCCGACGTCGGTACGGGGCAGCGCCGTGGCACCATGGAGCTACCACCGTCATGATCGCCCGTCGACGCACCGAAGTGTTCGGCAGCTGTCGACAGCCAGCACCACTGAACCGATACATCCGCCCCGCGATATCGCCCGAGAATTCGGCGCCGAGAGAGGGAGTCCTATGACCACCGCTGACACCACCGTCACCCCGCAGGTCACGCCCGCTGTTCCCGAGGTCAAGCCGGCCCACGGCGTCACCCTGTCCGAGACCGCCGCGGCCAAGGCGAAGGCTCTGCTCGAGCGCGATGGCAGCTCTGAGATGGTGCTCCGCATCGCTGTCCAGCCCGGCGGCTGCTCGGGCCTGCGGTACGAGTTGTTCTTCGATGACCGCAGCCTGGACGGCGACGCCCTGGTCGATTTCGGCGGCATCGGCCTCGCGGTCGACCGGATGTCCAAGCCCTACCTCGACGGCGCCGTCATCGACTTCGTCGACACCATCGAGAAGCAGGGCTTCACCATCGACAACCCCAATGCGCAGAACTCCTGCGCCTGTGGTGACTCCTTCCACTGATCGACCCGCGCTTCCGGGCAGCCGTCGTTCCCACCCTGGGAATGGCGGCTGTTCTGCGTTCCCAGCCGGCCGGGCCTCACGCTCGGGCGCTCATCGAACCCAGCGGCCGGTAAGGTCATGCTCGTCATCGACCAGCATGTCCGGCCGCCCCGCCGCCCGCACCGGCTGTGCGGGCGAACGAAACCGAAAGAGGCCTCGTGCCCATCGTCGTCACCGGGTCGATCGCGACCGACCACCTCATGCACTTCCCCGGGAAGTTCGTCGACTCGCTGCTGCCGGATCAGCTGCACCGGGTCTCGCTGTCGTTCCTGGTCGACGACCTGGTGGTGCGCCGCGGCGGGGTCGCCGCCAACATCTGCTTCGGCATGGGCTTGATCGGGGTCAGCCCGGTCCTGCTCGATGCCGTGGGCGCCGACTTCGACGACTACGCCAGCTGGC
The DNA here is from genome assembly GCA_964236185.1 of uncultured Nakamurella sp. Classification (GTDB taxonomy): domain Bacteria; phylum Actinomycetota; class Actinomycetes; order Mycobacteriales; family Nakamurellaceae; genus Nakamurella. Next base: position 4,614 of record CAXSEW010000118.1, read on the forward strand.
TCGAGCGCCATGGCGTCGACTGCTCCCACGTACACGTGTGCAAGGACGTGCAGACCGCCCGATTCGTCTGCACCACCGACGACGAGATGAACCAGATCGGTTCCTTCTACGCCGGCGCCATGGCCCGTTCCCGGGAGATCGAGATCGGCCCGGTGGCGGCGGCGCTGGGCGCCATCGACCTGGTGATGATCAGCGCCGGCGACCCGGCGGCCATGGTGCGGCATGCGCAGGAGTGTCGGCAGCGGGGCTACACCTTCGCGGCCGACCCGTCCCAGCAGCTGGCCCGGATGGACGGGCCGGACGTGGCGACGCTGGTCACCGGCGCCGAACTGTGGTTCTCCAACGACTACGAACTGGGTCTGCTGCTGTCCAAGACCGGCTGGAGCGAGTCGCAGTTCATGGACCAGGTGGGACATCGCATCACCACGCTCGGCTCCAAGGGCGTCGACATCGTCGCCTCCGACGGGTCCCGGTTGCACGTGCCGGTGGTACCCGAGCTCGCCAAGGTGGACCCGACCGGTGTCGGCGACGCGTTCCGGTCCGGCTTCGTCGGTGGCCGGTACCGCGGCCTGTCCTTCGAGCGGTCGGCGCAGTTGGGTTCGCTGATGGCGACACTGGTGCTGGAGACCATCGGCACCCAGGAATACACCTTCGACCCGGCCGTCGCCACCGTCCGGATGGCCGATTGCTACGGCCAGGACGCGGCCGCCGAGATCGCGAAGGCGATGGGGTTCGTCACTGCCTGACCGGTGCCGGTCCGCCGGCGACGCGCCGGCGGACTACCAGGTCCTGATCTACAGGAAAACCGGGTACACCGGCTCCGGCACCGTCGGGGTCAGCGTGCCGGTCACGAAGATCTCGTGCCACAGCTGGAAGACGAGCACCGTCCAGATGGGCCGGGAATGGTCCGCGACGCCGGCGCGGTGGTCGTCGAGCAGCCGCACCATCGCGGCGGCGTCGATGTACCTCTCGGTGTGCGAGCTGGTGATGATGTTCCGCGCCCAGTCGTAGGAATCCTCTTTGAGGTAGTGCCGGATCGGCACCGGGAAGCCGAGCTTCTTTCGGTTCAGCACGTGCGGCGGAACGATCAGCTCCATGGCGCGACGCAGCGCGACCTTCGTCGCATGGCCCTGCACCCGCAGCTCCGGCGGGACGGTCGCCGCCACCTCGAACACCCGGGGGTCCAGAAACGGCACCCGCAGCTCCAGCGAATTGGCCATCGTCATCTTGTCGGCCTTGACCAGGATGTCGCCGCGAAGCCAGGTGAACAGGTCGATGTGCTGCATCCGGGAGATCGGGTCCGACCCGCGGGACCAGGCGTAGATCGGGTCGGTCACGTCCCGGATCGACCGGTCGGCGGAGAACGTCCGTAGTACCGGCGGCAGCTGTTCCTGCCGGAAGATGCGGGCGTTGCCGTAGTACCGCTGCTCCAGGTCGATGGCGCCCCGGCGCAGCATGTCCTTACCACGGAAGCCCTGGGGGAGGGCTCGGCCGACCGCGGCCAGCCCTTTCCGGAGCTGGGTGGGCAGCGCCGTCATCGGGGCCAACGACGCCGGCTCGCGGTAGATGTTGTAGCCGCCGAACAGCTCGTCGGCGCCCTCGCCGGACAGCACCACCTTGACGTGCTTGCGCGCCTCGTTGGCGACGAAGTAGAGCGGCACCAGGGCAGGGTCGGCGACCGGTTCGTCGAGGTACCAGACGATCAGCGGCAGCGTCTGGGTCAGCTCCTCCTCGGTCACCTTCCGGACGATGTGCCGTACGCCGATGGCCGCAGCGCTCTCCGCGGCAACATCGATCTCGGAAAATCCGTCACGGTCGAAACCGGTGGTGAAGGTCAGCAGGTTCGGGTTGTGCCGCTTGGCCAACGCGGCGATCGCGGTGGAGTCGATCCCGCCGGACAGGAACGAGCCGACGGTGACGTCGGCCGTCATGTGGGCTCCCACCGAGTCGTCCAGGACGTCGGCGATCCGTTGATACAGCCGCTTCTCGTCCGAATCGCCGGACACCGTGGACGGCACGAACCGCGGGTGGAAGTAGCGCTCGGTGCGCAGCGGCTGTCCCGGCTCCAGCAGGAACGACGTGCCCGATTCGACGCGACGGAGCTTGGCATCCATCGTGGCCGGCTCGGGCACGTACTGCAGCACCAGGTAGTGCTGCAGCGCGGTCTCGTCGATCACGGCCGGCCCGGTGAGCTCGCGCAGGCCTTTCTCCTCCGAGGAGAACGCGATGCCGTCCGGGGTGGTGGCGGTGAACAGCGGTTTGATGCCGAACGGATCCCGGGCGCCGAAGAGCACGCGCCGCTCGGTGTCCCAGATCAGGAACGCGAACATGCCGCGCAGCCGGGTCACCGTGCTCTTGCCCCAGTGGTGGAAGCCGGCGACGATCGCTTCGCCGTCGCCCTGGGTGCGGAACTCGACGTCGTGCTCGCTGATCAGCTCGTCGCGCAGCTGCTGGTAGTTGTAGATCTCGCCGTTGAAGACGATGGCATAGCGCTCCGGGGATTCCGGCGGTCCCCAGCGGAGCGGCTGGTGCGAGTGTTCGAGATCGATGATCGACAGCCGGTTGAATCCGAAGACCATGTCGCCGTCGTTCCAGGAGCCGCCCGCCTCGTCCGGACCGCGGTGCCGGGCGCACCGCATGCCGGCCACCACCTCCTGCGCACGATCACCGGCTGTGCCGGTTCCGGACAGGAAGCCCATCAATCCGCACACTGCGTCGATCACCTGTTTTCGTCTGGGGGGACGGTTGGTTCCGCGTTCGCAGCGGGCCGCGTGCCCAGTATCCGGCAGCGTCCTGCGGGGCCGACCATCGGCGCGCGGCTGGGGCAGGGCTCGGCCATGACGTGCCCGGCGGGAACAGGTCGAGGCGGGCACCACTGGAAATTTCCGGCGTGCCGGAAAGTTAATGTCCGGCACGGTGGTGCCTCATCTTCGACAAGTTGTAGATTTAGTGGAGCCACCGGTGATCTGGTCGTCCACGAGGGCGGTCGGTCGAGTAATCTCGGCCCTGGTGACAGCAGTACTGCACGGCACGACGGCCCACCGCGAACGGTGATCGCCGGACTTCAAGGAGGGCGCCCGAGTGGCTCGGTCTCGTAGTACTCGGCGGTTCTGGCTCGCCGGAACGCTGGCAGTGGCAAGCCTGCTGCTCACTGGGTGTTCGGGCGATGACCTGCCCCGCTTCGGGTGGCCGCAGGGCGTCGGCCCGCAGGCCCGGGCGATGCAGCACTTCTGGTCGTGGACCTTCATCGCGGCACTCGCCGTTGGTATCGGTGTCTGGGGCCTGATGTTCTGGACGTTCGCATTCCACCGCAAGAAGAAGAACTCGCCGCTGTACCCCAAGCAGACCAAAGAGAACCTGCCGCTGGAACTCGTCTATACCGCGGTCCCGTTCCTGATGGTGGCGGTGCTGTTCTACTTCAACGTCACCACCGAGAACTTCGTCCTTAAGACGGTGGCGAATCCGGACGTCAAGGTGAACGTCACCGCGTTCAAGTGGGGCTGGGACTTCAGCTACGACGGCACCAAGTCTCCGGATGATCCCTCGCAGGAGGTGCACACCATCGGCACCTCCACCGAGGTTCCGATCTTGATCCTGCCCACCAAGAAGCTGGTGCAGTACACATTGATGTCCAAGGACGTCATCCACTCGTTCTGGGTGCCCGACTTCCTGTTCAAGCGCGACGTCTTCCCGGACCCCGCCGCCAACAACACCCAGAACATGTTCCAGAACCAGATCGACAATCCGATAGCGATGGTCGGCCGCTGCGCCGAGCTGTGCGGGACCTACCACCAGTCGATGAACTTCGAGGTGCGTGGCGTCACCCAGGATGTCTATGACGACTACCTCAAGGTGCGCCAGACCAAGAACTCGGCCACCGGCCGCGGTTACACCACCGCGGAGGCGCTGACGAAGGTCGGTACCGACATCCCCGCCTGCGGCAAGCTGTGTGAACCACTGTCGACGACGACCTACCCGATCAGTCCCAATCGTGAGCAGAAGTCGGCTACCGAGCCGGCCGTCGCCGCCGCAGCTGCTGGAGGGAAATGATGACGGTCGATCACGCCGAGGCGTCGGAAACAGAGAGCGGGGCGCCGCCGAAGCGCGGACTACAGGTCGAGGCGTGGATCTTCATCGTGCTCACCGGGTTCTTCGTTCTTGCGGCGATCATCTACGGGTTCTTCGTCGGTGCCGCCGAACCGGTCGGCGTCGTGGCCTTGTCACTGACGGCCGGGCTGTCGTTGATCATCGGGACGTTCCTGCTGTTCGCCTCCCGGCGGCTCGAAGCTGCGCGGCCCGAGGACAACGACCAAGCCGAGGTCTCAGATGGTGCGGGCGATCTCGGGTTCTTTTCACCAGGATCGTTCTGGCCGTTCGGCATGGCCATGGCTGCCGCGTTCACCGCAGTCGCTGTCGCCTTCATGCTGGTCTGGCTGATGATCATCACCATCGGCTTCCTACTGGTCACCATCTGCGGGCTGCAGTTCGAGTACCACCGTCGGCCGCCGTCGCACTGACGCTGTCCCGCTTGCCGAATCTCAGAAGGGCCACCGTCGCACGCGAAGGTGGCTCTTCTGGTCTTCCGGTAGCCACCGGCTGCCTCATTAGTACCAGCGCCGATGCTCTTCCTCTGGCGGGGCCCCCCGTCCGCATCCTGGTTGCGCAGCTGCCGATGCTGATCGTCGGCGATCACTACATTGACCGAGCCGCCGTCGAACCAGCTGTGAGAATCCGGCAGCGGCGGTTGATCCTCGCCAGGGCCGCTTCCACACCGGCGACGGCA
>CAXSEW010000119.1:0-9351 GCA_964236185.1 uncultured Nakamurella sp.
GCTGAGTTTTCTTCTCGTCGCCCGAGCCGGTCACCTTCGAGGTCCAGTCCGAGCCTTCGGCGAGGCCGAGATGGCTGGCGCCGGTCACCGTCCGCAGCTGCGCCGGGCCGGCCCAGGCGGCGGCGATGGCCCGGCCGTCGCCGGCGGCGATGTCGTCCTCCGCGCCGACCAGGTGCAGCCCCGGTACGTGCACCCTGGTCGCCGCTTCGACAGCTGAGGGCCGGGTGGCCGCTGCGGTGACCGTGACAACCGCAGCGATCGACTTCTCCGTCGCTGCGGCCAGTACAGCGGCCCCACCGCCGATGGAGTGACCGAGAACGCCGAACCGATCCGCGTTCGTCCGGACCCGGCCGTTGCCGAGCCGGCCGTCGGCGACCTGGTGCAGCGACCGGATCAGATCCTGCGCCATGCCGCCGTGCGAGGGGATCGGGCCGCGCTGGGTGTCAGGTGCCACCGCCACCAGGCCCCAGGACGCCAGGTACCGCATCGTGTCGGCGTAACGACCGGCCGACTGCAGCCAGCCGTGGGACAGCCCGACCACCGGGAACCCGCGGCCGGCGACCGGCGCGAACACCAGACCCGGCAGTCCCGCGGGGGACAGCGATCCAGTAGCGACGCGATGAGGTCCGAGGTGAGCCAGGTAATCCATCGACGGCCGATCGATCCCGATCTTGGGCTTCTTCCCGAACAGCGGCATTCCGGCGCTCCCGTGTTGCTCGAGTCCGTGGCGGGAGGCCCCGCCGGCTCCGGCCCGTGCTGCGGTCCATTATCGCCGCCGGCGGGCAGGCCGAAGTCCGCGGGGCACGCACTCGGCCGGTCCCCCGAGGGAACCGGCCGAGTGCGTCGATGTGGCAGTTGCCGGGCTTGCTGCGGGGTCCTACCCCACTTCTCCGGGGCCGACGCGGACGATCGCCATCGATGCGTCGATCGTCACTCCATTACTGGTCAGCGAGATCGCATCCTCGATCGACACGTTCTGAAGCGTGACGATGTCGCCTTCCGACAGGTCGATGATGGCGGTTCCGGTCATCGTCAATGGTCCAGTGGTGGGTGCCTCGAACTTGAAGACCGAGGCGGCTCCGTTGACCGTGACGGCCAACGACTGGCCGGCGGTCGCGGTGCCTCTGATCAGGAAGTTGATCTCGTACGTCCCCACCGAGTCGATCACGAAGTTCGTTCCGCCCGCCACGATGATCCCAGACGATGAAGGAGTGGACTGGAAGGAGACGTCGGCACCGGCGTCGACCTTTTGATTGCTCTTGTTGAGCGACTGGATGTAGCTCGCCTCCGGGGCCCCGCCCGCCGGACCGGTATCGCCCTTGTCACCCTTGGGGCCGGCCGGACCGGTGTCGCCGGTAGCGCCCTTGGCACCCGCTGGACCGTCGGCGCCGATGGCACCGGCCGGTCCTGGGTCACCCTTGGCGCCTGCCGGGCCGACCGGGCCGATGGCGCCCGCCGGGCCGTCGGCGCCGATGGCACCGGCCGGTCCCGTGTCACCCTTGGCCCCTGCCGGGCCGTCGGCACCTGGCGCACCGTCAGCACCTGCCGGACCAGACGGGCCGGTCGCGCCAACCGGGCCTGCTGGGCCGGTGGCACCGGCCGGGCCGGGGGCGTAATAGCCGATGAGGTCGACGATCACGTCGACGGTGCCGGGGTGGTTCCGGATGGTGATGGCGTGGTCGGCGGACAGCGCAACGACGGCGCCGTTGGCAATGGCCGATTTGCCGGTCCAGTTGACCGTGGACGTCACTGGCTGCGCTGCGCCCTTGGCGTAGAGGGTCAAGAACGACGTGGCGGTGCCGTTGACCGCGGTCAGGTTGACCACGACCGCGGTGGCGCTTTCCGGAACTCCGGAGATGGTGACGTCGAGGGCCTTGTTCGGGGTCATTGCCGCTTTCGGTGCGCCGACCCCGCTTCTGGTGTCGAGCACCCGCACTGGGGTCACGGTGTGAAAGGTCAGGGCGGTCGAATCGACGCTTGCCGGTACCGGGGCGGCAGAAGCCGCATTGCCACCGATCAACAGGGCGGCGACCGCAAATGCCGCGATCAGACGGCCTCTGCGGGAGATTCTGGTCATTCGGTTCTTTTTCATCTTCTCTTTCGGATCGGGTGGAACGCGATTGATTCCTGACGGCCGTCGTCGGTCGTATTCTCACTGCGGAGTTCGAAGGCCGGATAGCCGGCCGCACCACCGGTCCTTGGCGCATACGATCGTGAAGGGGTCAGCAGTTCCAGTGCATACCGACGCCGGATGTAATGCGAATAGGTCACCGACGAGTGCCGGGTACAGGCCAGTGTGGAACAATGGCGTGCCAAGCCACAGATCGCACGCAGGTATTCGCGTGCTGTAAGCGGTCGCTTCGCCATTTCAGCCATGAGATGGACTGGCTGTGGCCTCCTCCTTCGAGCGAATACTAACAGCGCGAATAGATCTCGGAAACGCCCCGTTCAGGGGGGGGTGAAATGTGTTGCGCACAGTCACCAAAAGTAATTCCGCGAGGGTCTGGCCGGACCAATGCCCGCCTTTCGGTGCCACTGCCGGTCCAGCTGTGTGGTCCGATCACCGCCGGTGAACGTCGCCGGTCCGGGCCCGGCGGGCCCCGGTACGGCAGGCAGCAGGCAGTGAGGTCCCGCCAGAGATGCCCGCGGGTGGAGCGTGACCGCCGGCGAGCACCTAGGCTTTCCGTTCACGCCCGTGGCTGCCGACCGATGACCGATGAGTGCAGCGGCCAGGGCACCAGCAGATGCGGAAGCAGGGCTGATGGCGCAACCGATCAAGCGGAACGACTTCGAGGACTTTTCAGCGACCTTGCAGCGACTGATCAAGGCGAGGTTCCCGCTGCTGTCCATCGGCACCGCGGAGGAGGCCCGGCTACTCGGCGAGATCGCCGCCGTCGCCGGCGACAGGTCGAGGGTAACGCCGCAGCGGCAGGTCTACCTGTGGTCCACCTCCCGCGGTTTCGCCGCGCTCGGCCAGCCTGGCAATCCGGAGACCAGAACGCCACTGGCCGCGCTCACCGCCGCGGCGGCGCTCACCGGCCCGAGCGTGGTGGTGCTGCTGGACCTGCACCCGTGGCTGGGCACGAACAGCCAACTGCCCGACACCCAGGTGGTGCGGGCGCTCAAGGACACCGTCGAGTTGTTCCGGGTCGGTGCCACGCCGCGCACGCTGGTGCTGGTGTCGCCGACCCCCCGCATCCCGACCGACCTGGAGGCCCTGGTCACGGTGGTGGACTATCCGCTGCCGACCGAGGCGCAGATGCGCGAGCTGCTGGCGAAGGCGATCGAGGTCAACACCAGATCCAAGGCCATCACCGTCGACCGGTCCGACGATGCGTTGGAGCGGCTGGCCAAGGCGGCGATGGGACTGACCGCGTTCGAGGCCGAGAACGCCTTCGCCAGGGCAATGGTCGACGACGGGCGGCTGTCGGCCCTCGACGTCCCCATCGTCCAGCAGGAGAAGGCGCAGATCGTCCGGAAGTCCGGCGTACTGGAGGTCATCCACTCCCAGGTCAAGCTCAGCGACGTCGGCGGCCTGGGCAATCTGAAGACCTGGCTGACCAAGCGGTCCGGCTCCTGGCTGGACGAGGCGCTGCGGTACGGACTCCCGGCCCCGAAGGGCGTGCTGGTGACGGGCGTGCCCGGCTGCGGCAAGTCGCTGACCGCCAAGGCCATGGCCAGCGCCTGGTCGCTGCCGCTGGTGCGGATGGACGTCGGCCGGATCTTCGGTGGCCTGGTCGGCGAGAGCGAGCAGAACATGCGGACCGCGCTGCGGACCGCGGAAGCGGTGGCGCCCTGCGTGCTGTGGATCGACGAGATCGAGAAGGGTTTCGCCGCAGGCGCTTCCGGCACCGGCGATTCGGGTACGTCGGCGCGGGTGTTCGGCACCTTTCTGACCTGGATGCAGGAGAAGACGTCCGCGGTGTTCGTGATGGCCACGGCGAACAACATCTCGCTGCTGCCGCCGGAATTCCTGCGCAAGGGCCGGTTCGACGAGATCTTCTTCATCGACCTGCCGACCACCACCGAGCGCATCGCCATCTTCACGCTGCACATCCGCGCCCGATTGACCGCCGGACCGGCACTGGGCGACCTGGCCGTGGACGACGACCTGCTCGACCGGCTGGCCGCACTCACCGAGGGCTACTCCGGCGCGGAGATCGAGCAGAGCGTGATCTCGGCGTGTTTCGATGCGTTCGACGGCCGGCGCCCGCTGACCGCCGACGACCTGGAACGGGCGATCACCCACACGGTGCCGTTGTCGGTCACCCAGGCCGAGCAGATCAGCGCGTTGCGCGCCTGGGCCGACGTCCGGGCCGTGGCCGCCTCCGCACCGGCCGACCGTGCCGGCTACCACGTCGCCGACCCGGCCACCCAGCCACCGGCCCCCGACCCGGAGGCCGTGCAGTCCCGCGGCGGCCGGCCGATCGACGCCTGAACCACGCTGGCTGCCGGCCTGACACGGGCCTCGGCGGGCCGGGACCGGCGGGCGCAGGCGTTAGCCTGGGCTCCATGTGTGGAATCGTCGGATACACCGGTCCCCGCCAGGCGCTTCCCCAGATCTTGGAGGGTTTGCGCAGGTTGGAGTACCGCGGGTACGACTCGGCCGGGGTGGCGGTGCTCGATGGCGCCGGCAGCCTGCACACCGCCAAGAAGGCCGGCGTGCTGGCCAACCTGGAGGCCTACATCGACACCGGGGCGGTGCCGCTGGAGGGCCGCACGGGGATGGGTCACACCCGGTGGGCCACCCACGGCGGCCCTACGGACCGCAACGCCCACCCGCACACCGATGCCGCCGGCCGCACGGCCGTCATCCACAACGGCATCATCGAGAACTTCCCGGTGCTCCGCACCGAATTGGAGAATGCCGGAGTCGAATTCACCAGCGACACCGACACCGAAGTGGTCGCCCACCTGCTCGGCGCGGCGTTCGACACCGGCCCCACCGCTGGTGACCTGTCGGCCTCGATGGCCGCCGTCTGCCGCCGGCTGGAGGGGGCCTTCACCCTGGTCGCCACCCATGCCGATGTGCCGGACATGCTGGTGGCCGCTCGCCGCAACTCGCCGCTGGTCATCGGCGTCGGGCAGGGCGAGATGTTTCTCGCCTCCGACGTCGCCGCCTTCATCAGCCACACCCGGGACGCGGTGGAGCTGGGTCAGGACCAGATGGTGGTGATCACGCCGGACAGCTACGAGGTGACCTCGTTCCGGCCCGGCCAGTCGACCACCACCGACTTCCGGCCGTTCTACGTCGACTGGGACCTGGCCGCCGCCGAGAAGGGCGGCCACGAGTTCTTCATGGACAAGGAGATCGCAGAACAACCGGCGGCCATCGCGGACACGCTGCGCGGGCACTTCGACGGCACCCGGATCGTGCTGGACGAGCAGCGACTCGGCGAGGACGAGCTACGGACCATCGACAAGGTGTTCGTGGTGGCCTGCGGTTCGTCCTACCACTCCGGCTTGGTGGCCAAGTATGCGATCGAGCACTGGACCCGCCTGCCGGTCGAGGTGGAGCTGGCAAGCGAATTCCGCTACCGCGACCCGGTACTCGACCGGGACACGCTGGTGGTGGCGATCACCCAGTCCGGCGAGACGGCCGACGTGCTGGAGGCGGTGCGGCACGCCCGCCGGCAACGGGCCAGGGTACTCGCGGTCTGCAACACCAACGGCTCGCAGATCCCCCGCGAGTCCGACGCCGTGCTCTACACCCACGCCGGCCCGGAGGTCGGTGTGGCGTCCACCAAGGCCTTCCTCGCGCAGATCACCGCCAACCTGCTGGTCGGGCTGGCCCTCGCGCAGGCCCGCGGCACCAAGTACGCCGACGAGGTGGCCCGCGAGTTCGAATCGCTGAGCCTGATGCCGGCTGCGGTCGCCGAGACGCTGACGCTGATGGATCCGGTGCGCGAGCTCGGCAAGCAGATCGCCGACGCGAAGGCGGTGCTGTTCCTGGGTCGGCACGTCGGCTTCCCGGTCGCCCTGGAAGGCGCGCTCAAGCTCAAGGAGCTGGCCTACATGCACGCGGAGGGCTTCGCCGGCGGCGAGCTCAAGCACGGCCCGATCGCGTTGATCGAGGAGGGCCTGCCGGTGGTCGTGGTGACCCCGTCGCCGAAGTCGCAGCCGCTGCTGCACTCCAAGCTGCTGTCCAACATCCGGGAGATCCAGGCGCGCGGCGCGCGGACCATCGTCATCGGCGAGGAGGGCGACGACACCGTCGCGCCGTTCGCGGACTTCCTGTTGGAGCTGCCGCGGGTGCCGGCGCTGCTGCAGCCGCTGGTCGCCACCGTGCCGCTGCAGATCCTGGCCGCCGAGATCGCCCGGACCCGGGGCTACGACATCGACAAGCCGCGGAACCTGGCCAAGTCCGTCACGGTCGAGTAGTTCCACGGTGAGCGTTTCCGTACCGCTGCCGCCGGCGGGGCACCTGGTGCTGGGCGTCGGCATCGACGTCGTCTCGGTGGACCGGTTCACCCGGTCGCTCGCGCGCACGCCGTCGCTGACCCGGCGGTTGTTCGCACCGGCCGAGTTGGTCACCGCGTCCGGGGCGCCGCGGCAGCCGGCGTCACTGGCCGGCCGGTTCGCGGTCAAGGAGGCGGTCGCCAAGGCGTTGGGGGTGCCGCGGGGGATGGAGTGGCACGACTGTGCAGTGGTGACCGAGGATTCCGGCGCTCCGGTGCTGGTCACCACCGGCACCGTGCAGGCCGCGGCCGAAACGCTGGGTGTCGGAACCTGGCGGCTGTCGCTGTCCCATGACGGCGGCATCGCCGCGGCGGTGGTGCTGGCGCTGGGACTGGCGCCCGGTGCTGCGGTTGCCTGCCCGGGGGACGCCTCGCCGACGTGGTCAGGGAGGCTTTCACCATGATCGCCGCCTACACTGTCCAGCAGATCCGGGACGTGGAAGCCGTTGCCCTGCAACATGATGTCAATGACGGCGTGATGCGCAGGGCCGCGTACGAGCTGGCAGCGGCGGTGCTGTCCCGATTGGATCCGGTGGTCGGCCGGTCGGTCGTGCTGCTGGTCGGACCCGGCAACAACGGCGGCGACGCGCTGTACGCCGGCGCCGCGCTCCGGCGGCGGGGGTTGACCGTCACGGCCGCACTGCTCGACGCGGACCGCGCGCACGCCGGCGGATTGCGGGCACTGCGCCGGGCCCGTGGCCGGGTCATCGCTGCTGACGGCGCCGGCGCCGCCATCGATGCCGCGGACGTCCTGGTCGACGGCCTGCTCGGGCTGGGTGCGCGGCCGGAGTTGCCGGCGCAGGTGCGGGGGTTGGTCGACAAGGCAAACGCAGCAACGGGTTTCCGGGTCGCGGTCGATCTGCCGACCGGACTGGACGCCGACACCGGCCGGGTCGCCGCCGGAACGTTCCAGGCCGACCTCACCGTCACCTTCGGCGGTATGAAGGCCGGCCTGCTGGTGGCCGACTCGCACACCGGACAGGTGGTGGTCGCCGATCTCGGCTTCACACCTGCCGACCCGCAGGTGTTCGCGCTCACCGACCACGATGTCCGTGCCCTGCTTCCCGACCCCGGTACCGGCGACGACAAGTTCTCCGGGGGTGTGCCGGGCATCGTCGCCGGTTCGCCGCGGTACCCCGGTGCGGCGGTGCTCTCCGTCGGCGGTGCCGTCCGGACCCGTCCCGGCATGGTGCGCTACGCCGGCCCGCAGTCGGCAGCGGTGGTCGAGCGCTGGCCGGAAGCCGTTGCTGTGCCTGACTTCTCGTCCGCCGGCACGGTCCAGGCCTGGGTGGCCGGTCCCGGTATGGGCACCGACGACGAGGCCCGGGCACGCCTGCACGACGTGCTGGATGCCGACGTTCCGGTGCTGATCGACGCCGACGGCCTGACGATGCTGGCGCAGGAGATGCCGCGGCTGGCGGCCCGTCGCGCACCCACGCTGTTGACCCCGCACAGCCGGGAATTCGCTCGGCTGTTTCCCGATCTCGACCCGGCCGACCGGCTGGCCTCGGTCCGGGCTGCGGCGGCCCGGTCCGGCGCCACCATTTTGCTCAAGGGCTCCCGGACCCTGATCGCCGAGCCGTCCGGCCGGGCCGCGGTCAATACCACCGGCTCGTCCTGGCTGGCCACCGCCGGATCCGGCGACGTGTTGTCCGGTATCGTCGGATCGCTGCTGGCGGGCGGCCTCTCGACGTGGGAGGCGGCTGCCGCCGGTGCGCATCTGCACGGCCGGGCCGGTGAACGGGCGATGGCCGACCGGGTGCCCGGCGCCGAGGCGTTGTGGTCCCGGATCCGGGTGCCCGGGTGGTGAGGGTGCCGGTTTCCTCGGCGGTGCTGGCGGGTGGTACTCCGGCAGGAGATGCACACCTGCGGGCCGAGGCCGTCATCGACCTGGACGCGGTCGAGCACAACGTCCGCACACTGCTGTCCGTCGCCCGCAGCGAGAACCCGGCCGTCGAACTGATGGCGGTGGTGAAGGCCGACGGTTACGGGCACGGGGCGCTCGAGATCGCCCGCGCAGCCCGCCGGGCGGGCGCTGTTGCGCTGGGGGTGGCCACCCCTACCGAAGCCGTGACCCTGGTCGGACCCGCTGCCGGCAGGACGGGCCTGGAAGCCTCCCCCGACCGGCCGGTGGTGGCCTGGCTGTGGGTGCCCGACGAGGACATCCGGCCTGCGGTGGCCGTCGGCGTGCAGCTGGTGGTGTCGTCGGTCGCTCACCTGTCGGCGGTGCTGGAGACGACGACGACCGCTCCCGGCGGCCGGGCGGACATCCATCTCAAGGTCGACACCGGGTTGGGCCGCGGCGGCGCCGTCCCGGCGGACTTTCCGGACCTGGTGACCGCTGCCGCCCGGGCGCAGGCGGCCGGACAGGTGCGCGTCGTCGGGTTGATGAGTCACCTGGCCTGCGCCGACGAGCCGGACGATCCGTCCGTTCCCGGCCAGTTGCGGGTGTTCGACCAGGCTCGGGCGACCGTGGCGGCCGCCGGTCTGATTCTTCGATGGCACCACCTGGCCAATACACCGGGCACCCTGGCGTGGCCGGCGACCAGACTTGATCTGGTTCGGTGCGGTATCGGCGTCTACGGCATCAGCCCGTTCGACCGGCCGCACCCGGCGGCTGCGGACCTGCGGCCGGTGATGACGGTGCGGGCCCGGGTGGCACTGACCAAGCGGGTGCCGGCCGGCTCCGGGGTGTCCTACGGCCTGACCTACCGGACCTCGCGGGAGACGACGCTGGCGTTGGTGCCGATCGGGTACGCGGACGGTATTCCGCGCACCGCCGGTCCGGACGCCGCCGTGTGGCTGGGTGGTCTACGCCGGTCCATCGCCGGCCGGATCGCGATGGACCAGTTCGTCGTGGACTGTGGGGACGACCCGGTCGCGGTGGGGGACG
>CAXSEW010000120.1:0-9336 GCA_964236185.1 uncultured Nakamurella sp.
GCGTGATTGGGCTGGTCGTGGCCAACCGCGGCCGCGTCGCCCAGCAGGACGGCGTCGCCGCCAACACGCTGATCAAGAGCGCGCTGACCGGGGTGGCGCTGGCCAGTACCGCGTTCTCTGGCTGGAAGGGGGCTGTGGTGGCCAATGCTGGGCGGGCGCTGGCCGATGGCGCCGTCACCCCCTCCGCCTTGACCCCGGTTGATGTAGCGTCCGCGCAGCGGCAGTTGCGGATCGCCCAATGGGTCACCCCCGCCGTCACCGCCGTGATCATCGCGCTGGCCTCTCAACAAGGCGAGCAGCAACGAGCACCCGAAGTTCCTGCTGGTTCGGCAGCCGCGCCGACGCTGACTTCTACCCGGGATTCTCACCGCTTCCTACCGCGCCGCCGTGTGAAGGAGATGCTGTCATGACCACCGGTTCCGCCTTGCCGCCTACCAGTCCGGCTGACCTGACGGCGCCGGCCTCGGGCCGGGACTACCTGGTCCGGTCGGAGGAGCAGCTGCGGGTCCGGACCGACGAGCAGGTAGCGGGCTACGCCCGGCTGGAAAAATTTACTGTCATCGAAACGAAGACCATCACCGTGGACGTGACCCACGAGGAGGTTCGGCTCGTCCAGCGCCCTGCGTACAGCCCCGAGGTGAGTCTGTCTGCTCCGGGCAGCTCGGTCGACTACGACGCCGGCCGGTGGATGACCGTGAGCCGCGAGGAGGTGGTGGTCACCAAACGGGTAGTGCCGGTTGAGCGGGTCCGATTGGAGGTCTATCCGGTGATCGAACAGCGGCAGGTCACCGAACAGGTCCGCAAAGAACAGATCGACAGCAAGCTGGACCCCGAACAAGCACCGGCCCGCCACCACGACCCGTCCAGCTACTAACTAGCGGTATAGGCGGCATGTCGGGCCAGCTCCTCTGAAACGACACCGCTGCCGCCGGGCAGCGGTGAACCAAGTGAGAAAGGAACCACCGTCATGGCAATGGGAGACAAGATCAAGCACGCCGCGCAAGAAGCGGCCGGCAAGGTCAAGGAAGGCGCCGGTAAGGCGACCGGCGATCAAGACCTCGAGGCTCGCGGGCAGGCCGACCAGGCCGGCGCCAACGTGAAGCAGGCCGGCGACAAAGCCAAGGATGCGGCCGAAGACGTCCTCGGCAAGTAGCCAAAGAAACTTCGCCGCTGCCCGGGCCGGCGGGTCAGGCTAAGAACCGATCCGCCGTACACCGGTCGAATCAACTCGCGCTCCACCTGGAACGCGATGTAAGAACTGCGCCCAGCTCTGGGCTGACCGAACACGAAGGAATCAAGCTATGACCAACGCACAGTCCCCCGAGTCCTACATGGGCAAGAACGCCCTCGACGCCCAGGGCGGCAAGATCGGGTCCATCGGCCAGGTGTACGTCGACGACGAGACCGGCGTACCGGACTGGATCACCGTCAACACCGGCCTGTTCGGCACGAAGGAAAGCTTCGCCCCGCTCGCCGGCTCGTCGGTCACCGGCGACGGTGTGGTGCTGCCGTTCGGCAAGGACGTGGTGAAGGGTGCGCCGGAGATCAAGGACGCCGCGCACCTGGACCCCGACGAGCAGCAGGCTCTGTACGACTACTACCAGCGGTACCTCGGCGGAACCTCCGGTGCCCAGTACGACACCACCACCACCGGCAAGACCGGCGGCAACGCCGACGGCTACATCACCCGCTCCGAGGAGCAGCTGCACGTCGGCACCCAACGGGTGGAAGCCGGTCGGGCGAAGCTACGGAAGTTCGTCGTCACCGAGCAGCAGAGCGTCACCGTCCCGGTGTCCCACGACGAGGTGCAGGTCGTGCGGGAACCGTTGCAGCCCGGCGACTCCCTCGACGGCGCGACCATCGGCGAGGACAGCCTCGAGGTGTCGCTGATGCAGGACAAGGTGCTGGTCGACAAGGAGATCGTCGGCGTGGAGAAGGTCAAGCTGGCCACGACGACGGTGACCGAGCAGCAGCAGGTCACCGACCAGGTCCGCAAAGAACAGATCGAGGTCGACGGCGACACCATCGGCGCCGTGGACCCCAACACCCGCAAGCGCTGACCTTCATCCGGCATTTCCGACCAGCTCTAGAAAGGGCAACTGCTCATGACCGGCAGCAAACAGTACGACCCCACCGGTAGCACCGAGCCGTCGACCACCGATGTAGCCAAAGATCAGGCCTCCCAGGTGGCCGGCGGCGCCGCCGACGCGGCGCAGCACGTCGCCGGGGTTGCGAAAGAACAGGTCGGGCAGGTCGCCGCGGCGGCCGGGCAGCAGGTGAAGCAGTTGGCCGGGCAGGCGCAGTCGGAGCTGTCGGACCAGGCCGCCGCGCAGCAGACCAAGCTGGCCGGCGGGCTGAATTCCGTCGGCGACCAACTGAAATCGATGGCGGAAAAGTCCGATCAGCCGGGGATGGCCACCGACCTGGCGCACCAGGCGGCGGACAAGGTCCACCAGGTGGCGGGTTGGTTGGAGGACAGGTCACCGGCGGACCTGCTGACCGAGCTGCGGTCCTTCGCCCGCCGACGCCCGGGGTCGTTCCTTGCTGCGGCCCTAGCGGCGGGTGCGGTCGCGGGCCGGCTGGCCCGCGGCATGACTTCCGACGCTGCGGAAACGGGTGGGTCCGCCCCGGCGCCGCAGAAGTCGGCGGCTTCCCCACCCGCGGTCGGTGGTGGCCCCGCGCCGCTGACGCTGCCAGCTGGGCTTCCCGCGGCCGAGCCGGACCCGGATGGCGCTGCGCCGGTCCGGGACTGGACCACCCCCAGATCCGGCGACACCGGGAACTTGCGATGAGTTCACCGATCGATCAACCGGGCAGCTATCCGCCCGGACCGGGCGGCGCGTACGAGCCCTACCAGGCCAACAGCTACCCCCCGAACCCGGCGGGGGCATACCCGGCGGCGGATTACCCGGCGCAGGCGTACCCGGCGCAGGCGTACCAGCAACCCGGATATCAGCAGCCGGAATACCAGCCAGCTGCTAGTTCCGGTGCGCATGCGCTGCAGGCGGAGCCGCAGGAACGGTCCCTGGGTGACCTGGTCGGCAGCATCACCGCCGACCTGTCCACCCTGATGCAGCAAGAAGTCGCCCTGGCGAAGGCGGAGGCGACGCAGTCGGCGAAACGGGCCGGGAAAGGCGCCGGGATGCTCGGCGGCGCCGGCCTGGCCGGCTACTTCACGGTGCTGTTCCTGTCGATCGCGCTGTGGTGGGCGCTGGGTGTGCACATCGGCCACGGCTGGGCCGCTCTGATCGTCGCCGTGCTGTGGGGCATCGTCGCGGCGGTGTTGGCCGCCCGCGGCCGTAAGGAACTCGCGGAGGTCCGCGGGTTGGACCGGACCACCGAGACACTGGGCAAGATCCCGAACGCCTTGCAGGGCAACGAAAGGCAGAACCGATGACTAGCAGCACCGACCCGGACGAGATCCGGGCGCAGATCGAAGCCACCCGAGCCGGGCTAAGCCAGGACGTCAACCAGCTCGGCGACAAGGTCAACCCCGCCAACATCGCGGCGCGGCAACGCGACAAAGTCGTGGACACCGTGAAGGGCAGCGTAATGGGCGTGAAGGACCACATCATGGGTTCCGCCGACCAGGTGAAGTCCTCGACCGGTGATGCGGTGTCAACAGTCCAGGACGCCGTGGCCGGCGCGCCCGGGAAGGTGACTCGGCAGGCGAAGGGCAATCCGATGGCGGCTGGTCTGATCGCCTTCGGGGTGGGATTGCTGGTGTCAGGGCTGATCCCGGCGTCGAAGAAGGAGGCCCAGGCAGCGTCGGCGTTGAAGGAGCAGGTGCAGCCGTTGCTCGGGGAGTTGACCTCCACCGTCAAAGAGGCCGCCGGCAATTTGCAGGAACCGGCGCAGCAGGCGTTGGAGTCGGTGAAATCGACCGCCACCGACGCGGTCAACACTGTCAAGGACGAGGGCACGTCCGCCGCCGGGGATGTTAAAGCGCAGGCGCAGGACGCCAAGGACGTGGTGCAGAACCAGGCATCCAGCACCTGAATCTGATGCTGGCGGTTGCATGACGAGGGCGGGACCTGCCGGCTGCAGGTCCCGCCCTCGTCGTCTACCGGTCGAAACACGCGTCAACGGTCGAGGAAGTGCGGGAAGGTGGCGGTGGTGGAGCTTAATAGCAGCGGGAAACCTCCCCGCCGCCGCGCCGGTCCGCGCACGACGCCGACGGACCGGCCGGCCGCCGACGCGGCCACCGAGCCGCCCACCGCCGACGGGCTACCTCTCCTGGCGCTGCCCAGCCAACGCGGCACCCTGACCCGGCAGAAGGTGCTCACCGCGGCCATCGAGGTGATCGACACCGACGGCGCCCGCGATTTCACCATGCGGCGGGTCGCGGAACGGTTCGGGGTGGAGACGATGGCGCTGTATCGCTACTTCCCCAGCCGGGAAGACCTGTTGGATGGGGTGGTGGAACGGGTCGTCGACGACCTCTACAACGACCCTCACACAGACCTGCACACCGGCAACTGGCAGCAGTTCCTGTCCGACGTCGCATACGGTGTCCGCCGCACCGCCCTGGCCCACCCGCTGCTGTTCCCACTGATCGCCACTCGCGGATCCGCGGCGCCGTGGGTGTGGCCGCCGCTGCGCAGCCTGCGATGGATGGAAGGGTTCCTGGAAACCTTCCACCGCTGCGGGTTCGGCGGCGCAGCGTCCCTTTCTGTGTACCGCGAATTCTCTACCTTCCTCCTCGGCCATCTGATGCTGGAAACATTTCCGCACCACCACCCCGACCCCCCACCGCCGAGGCCGTTACCGGACCGTTCCGTCCCGCCCAGCCTGGTCGGGCACCCACGGCTCTACGGCGTCCAAACCGAACTGCGCGTCGACCACTCCACCGAGGAGTTCCACCGATCCCTGCACCGCCTCATCGACCGCGTCGACCAACTCCAACACCGCCCCACCACCGGCCGCACCCCGTAACGCTGACCGATCCCCACCAAGACCCGCAGATTGCGGTCACCACTACGAAGGAGAACCCGCGATGGCTGCGAAGTTCGAGATCTACCAGGACGCCAAAGGCGAGTACCGATTCCGATTGAAAGCCGGGAACGGCGAGATCGTGGCCACCGGCGAGTCCTACCCGACGATGGCCGGCGCCCACGCCGGTATCGAAGCGGTCAAGCGGGCCGCCGCAACAGCAACGATCGTCGAGGGCTGAGCCATCGCTACCAGCACCCCCACAGGATCCAGCCCGGTCGCGTCCGGCCCGGCACAGTCGAGCCCGACCCGATCGACCTCAGCTGGGTCCAGCCCAGTTCAGTCCAGCTCAACCGTTCGCGACGCCGCCGAACCCACGGACCGCAGGCGGGCATCGATGCCGCGGTCCGCAATGAAACTCGCCCGTCCACGGCGCAGCGCTGCCGCCGACCAGTCCGGTGATGAGTGGCGCCGCTGCGC
Source organism: uncultured Nakamurella sp. (assembly GCA_964236185.1). Taxonomy (GTDB): domain Bacteria; phylum Actinomycetota; class Actinomycetes; order Mycobacteriales; family Nakamurellaceae; genus Nakamurella. The sequence continues at coordinate 5,413 of CAXSEW010000120.1, forward strand.
TGCCGAGCTGATCGGCACTGCCCTGCTGGTCCTGGTGGGAGTCGGGGTCGCCGTGCTGGCCCCCGGTGCCGGCGCACTGGGCATCGCACTGGCCTTCGGCCTGGTCCTGACCGTGCTGGCCTACACCATCGGGCCCGTCTCCGGCTGCCACATCAACCCGGCAGTCACGCTGGGCATGGCCTTGGCCGGGCGGATCCCCGCCCGCCGAGCTGGTTTCTACATCGTTGCCCAGATCATCGGCGGCATCATCGGTGCCGCGCTGGTGCTCGCTGTGGCCAACAACCGACCCGGGTACACCCAGGCGGCGAACGAACTAGGAACCAACGGCTGGGGGACGCACTCCCCGGGCGGGTACGGGTTCGCCGCTGCCGCCATCGTGGAGACCATCCTGACTGCAGTGCTGGTGCTGACGGTGCTGCAGGTGACCGGCGACAAGTACACAGCGCAGATCATCGGCCTACCCATCGGTTTTGCGCTGCTGATTGCCCATCTGGTGGCTGTGCCGATCGATGGCACCTCGGTGAACCCGGCCCGTAGCATCGGGCCGGCCCTGCTGCACGGCGGGGCAGCCCTGTCCCAGCTCTGGCTGTTCATCCTCGCACCCCTAATCGGAGCGGTCTTGGCCGTCGCCGCCCACAAAGCCCTCGCCCTGCGCGCCGACAACGACGCCGACGACGACGACGACGACAACGACGACGACGACAACGACAAACCATCCGCCCGGCCAGCCAACTTCGTGCCGGCCAAGACCCCGGTGGCCACCACCGAAACGGCGGACTACCGACCTACCGGCGGCGGCCAACCTTCCCGCAAGCAACCGACCAAAAGGCGCCGCAAACGCCGCTGACGGCTTCAGCCTCCCACCGGGCGTCGAATGCTTCGGTGACAAAATCGGACCGCAACGCCTGGGAGTCTCCACCAGAACCAGACGGTTCAGCCCTCTTGACGAAGTAGCCCACGTGCGGCCGGAGCAGCGGTATCAGTAGTGGGCGATATGGGTTACAACTGATCAGTGAGCGCGGGCGCGTTGGCGAGCGCCCGCCCCGGGGCTGTTGTGCGACGATGCTGCGGTGCTCACCGCCGCTCAGCCCCTGTCCCCTCGAGGTCCCGGGCCCGACCCAGCAGGCCGACCCGTTGGCTGGCATTGGCCGCCGCCGGCGTGTTGCTAGCGGCGTGCACGTCGGGCACACAGGCGGCGCCGGTGACCGTCACCAGCAACACGACAGTCACCGCTTCGACCACCGCCGGTTCGGCATCGCCACGCGCTACCTCCTCCTCGACCGGTAGCTCGAGCCGTCAAACGTCGACGTCCACAACCACGACGACGTCCAGCGCGGGCACGAAACCGCCGACCGGTGCCCAAGCCGACCGCTTCGTGCCTACCAAGCTCAAACCCGGCCAGGAACCGCCGCAGTTCGTCGTCACGAGTTTCGACGGCGTCGGGTGGCATGAGAAGTGGCAGTACTGGAAGGGTATCCAGGACCGGGTGCCGTTCCACTTCACCGGCTTCCTGTCCGGCACCTACATGCTCTCCGAGCCGACCAGAACCAGATACAGGGGCCAGGCCGCAAACCCGGCGCGGCCGCCATCGGCTTCAACCAACCCGCTGACCTACCGGTGGAGATCGCTGACCTCAACGACGCGCTTCACCGCGGTGACGAGGTCGGCACCCACTTCGTCGGCCACTTCTGCTCCGACGGCAACCAACCAGGAGGGAACTCCTGGGACACCAGCGACTGGAACCAAGAGCTCGACCAGTTCTTCAGCCTGGTCCACAACGTCAACGTCAACAACGGAGCCACCGCCAAGCTCAACCTGCCGCCGGCGAGATCAAAGGCGAACGGACACCGTGCCTGGAAGGCCACAAGGCCGACCTCTACCCGGCGCTGCAGGCGCACGGCATCGTCTACGACACCAGCATTACCCGCAACGGCCTGTACTGGCCCCCCAGACCGACAAGTACACCACCGGCGGCTACAAGATCTGCGAGATCGGGATGTCGCAGTTCCCGATCGAAGGGCCAGTGTTGGATTATCCCAGCCGCCACAAGCAGATCACCATGGACTGCAACTTCTGGTACTCCCAGCGCCACAACTCCAGCGACGGCGTCACCCCGGCCCAGTCGGCGCAGGACTCCGCGCAGGTGCTGGCCACCTACAACGCCATGTTCGACGCCGTCCACGACGGCAACCGGGCCCCGCTCATCCTGGGGAACCACTTCGAAGCGTGGAACAACAACGCCTACACCAACGCACTGGGCAACTTCGTCCTCGCCAAGTGCGGTCAACCCGACGTCGAATGTGTCCCGTTCCGGGACCTCATCGCGCGGATGAACGCCCCAGACCCCGCCGTCCTGGCCCAACTGCAGGCCCAGCAACCCGAGTTCGGCAACCCGTCGAACTGACCATCCGGTCCTTGCTCGGCCCGTAATTCAGTTTCTCGGTCGGGAACTCCGAAGTCTGCACAACCATCAGGACCCTCCCCGACATCTGCGACGCGCGGCCGCACCCGCTCTCCTGACCGGTCACCAACTGGCCATTCTTTTGCTGAGCGAGGCTAGAGCGCCACCATCCTGACCTTCGGCGCCAAAGTTTTGGGGGCGCGATATGCACGCTTTAGCCAGTCACTTGCAGTAAAAAGGAAGCATGTCGAGGCGGCGAACGGTTTCAATGCTGGCGCTCATGGCCGTTCTCGCCGCTGGGTGCAGCGGGCAGCATGCCGGAAAGGACGGTTCAAGCGGCGCGGCGCCGACCGCGCCATCCGCAGTTCAATCCAACCACCCGATTCCAGCTTCTTCTGCGCAACGCACGGCCGCTGCAGCACCTACCAGCGTCGTCGCATCAGCCAGCACCGCAACGCTGACCTCGGCGCCACCACTACCGGTCGCAAGGACGGCGCCGGAGTCACTGACCTCCCAAGCGCCGCCCCCAACAGCAACAGCGGCGCAGCATGCGACACCGGCCTCGACCACAGGGTCCGCTGTTGGCCCGCCGACGTCCCGTGCAGCCGTCGATCATCCCAGCCGCCGTGCGGCGCAGCTACCCGGCGGCGGGACGACCCTGATTCCTGGGCATCTGCTGGTTGCGCTTTACGGGCAGCCCGGCACCGCCGGCCTCGGCGCTCTCGGACAGCAGGACACCGCCGCCAGTATCGAACGGGTCCGCTCCATCGCCGCCCAATACAAGTCGTTGAGCACCATGCCGGTGCTGCCGACGTTCGAAATCATCGCCACCGTCGCCGACTCCGCCGCCGGCGAAGACGGCGACTACTCCGCCGAGTCTTCGATAGCCGACCTGCAACCAACGGTCGACGCCGCCACCGCCGCCGGCCTGTACGTGGTCCTTGACCTGCAACCAGGACGCACCGACTTCCTCACCCAGGCCCGCCGCTACTCCCAGCTGCTTCGCCGGCCCAACGTTGGCCTCGCCCTGGACCCGGAATGGCGCCTCCAACCCGACCAGCGGCACCTCGAGCAAATCGGCAGCGTCGACGCCAGCGAAATCAACCAGGTTTCATCCTGGCTGGCCGACCTGACCAGCCACGCCGGACTACCCCAGAAACTGCTGCTGATCCATCAGTTCCAGCTGGCGATGATCCGCAACGAAACCGCCCTCGACACCACCCACCGGGAGCTCGCACTCGTGGTCCAGATGGACGGCCAAGGCTCCCCCGACGCCAAAGACCAAACCTGGCGGGCGATCACCGCCGCCGCCCCGCCGGAAGTCGACTTCGGGTGGAAAAACTTCTTCGACAAGGACTCACCCACCCTGACCGCAACCGACACCATGAGCAAGAACCCCACCCCCACACTGGTCTCCTACGAGTAGCTCCAGCGCCCAGAAAATCGTTGAACGCCGGCGCCCAGAACCAGTTTGACGCCCAAGTGGCCATAACCGTGGCTGCCGAACCCGCCGCCGCTGCAGC
>CAXSEW010000121.1:0-9331 GCA_964236185.1 uncultured Nakamurella sp.
GTGTCGCCGTCGGGGATGAAGCAGATGTCGTAGGAATCCGGCTTGGCGGCGACGGCGAACCCGCGGCGGGCCGCTTCGGCGCGCACCCACTCCTTCGTCATCTCGCCGAGCGGAAACATGGTGTGCCCCAATTGGTCCGCGGTCAGCACGGCCAGCACGTAGGACTGATCCTTGGCCATGTCGACGGACCGGTGCAGGATCCCGTCGACCAGCCGGACGTGGTGGCCGGTGGCGACGGCGTCGAAGCCCAGCGCGATGGCCCGGTCGAGCAGCGCCGCGAACTTGATCTTCTCGTTGCAGCGCAGGCACGGATTCGGGGTACGCCCGGCGGAGTACTCGGCAAGGAAGTCCTCGACCACGCTCTCGGCGAACTCGGTGCTGAAATCCCAGACGTAGTACGGGATACCGAGAAGGTCGCAGACCCGACGCGCGTCGAAGGCGTCTTCGACCGTGCAGCATCCGCGCGATCCGGTGCGCAGCGTTCCCGGCGACCGGGACAACGCCATGTGCACGCCGGTCACCTCGTGCCCGGCGTCGACCGCGAGCGCCGCCGCCACCGCCGAGTCGACACCGCCGCTCATCGCGGCAAGAACCCGCATCAGCGCACCGCGCCTCTCGCCGGCTCGGGGACTACCGGCTCGGGAACTACCGGCTCGGGGACTACCGGCGTCGGGCGCCGCCGGGCGCCGGCCGCAGCCGCATGCCGGGCCCGCTGCACCACCGGTTCGATGGCTTCCAGCACCGACTGGACGTCGTCCGGGGTGGACGCGGACCCGAAGGAGAACCGCAGTGCGCCGCGGGCGTCCACCTCCGGCACACCCATCGCCAACAATACGTGGGACGGCCGCGCGACGCCGGCGGTGCATGCCGAACCGGTCGAGCACTCGATGCCCCGGGCGTCGAGCAGCATCAGCAGCGAGTCACCCTCGCACCCGGGGAAGCGCAGATGGGCATTGCCGGGCAACCGGGACGGGCCGCCGTCGACCAGCCCGGCGCCCGGATCGCCGGACACGACGGCATCCGGGATGAGGGCCATCACACCGGCGACCAACGAGTCGCGCAACTGGGTCAGCCTCTTGGCGCGGTCCACCCGACCCGTCACAGCATCAGATACCGCAACCGCCAGACCGGCAATGCCGGCCACGTCGAGCGTTCCGGAGCGGACGCCGCGCTCCTGGCCGCCGCCGTGCAGGATCGGGACGACCTCGACCTCGCGGGAGAGCAGCAGCACGCCGACGCCGACCGGTCCGCCGATCTTGTGCCCGGTGACCGTCATCGCGTCCGCGCCGGAGGCACCGAAGTCGAGCGGCACGTGTCCCAGCGCCTGCACCGCGTCGGTGTGCAGCGGGATGCCGTGCGCGTGGGCGACCGCAGCGAGTTCGCGGATCGGGTTGACGGTGCCGACCTCGTTGTTCGCCCACATCACCGTGACCAGCGCGACGTCCTGAGGATTCTCGGCGATGGCGGCGGCCAGGGTGTCGGCGTGCACCCGCCCGTAGTCGTCGACCTCGAGCCAGCCGATGGTGGCGCCGGCGGTCGCCGCCAGATGCTCGATCGTGTCGAGGACGGCGTGGTGCTCCGTCGGCGAGGCGAGGATGCGGCTGCGTGCCGGGTCGGCCCGGACCCGGGCCAGATAGATGCCGGCCACGGCGAGGTTGTCGGACTCCGTGCCGCCGGAGGTGAAGATCACTTCGCTGGGACGGGCGCCGAGGTCCCGGGCGATCGACTCCCGGGATTCCTCGACCCGTCGCCGAGCCGCACGTCCGGAGGTGTGCAGGGACGACGCGTTACCCGTGCGGGTCATGGCGGAGGTCAGCACCTCCACCACCGCCGGCAGGACCGGGGTGGTAGCAGCGTGGTCGAGGTAGGTCATCGCTGTCCAGGGTAGGCCGTTTCGTGCTCGATCCCGCATCCACGCCGACCGAGCGGGAGGAACCGCCGACGTCCACCGCAAGCCGCCTTCCTGACAGGCGCGAGCACCCGCGGGCAACCACCCCTGCGGGCATTGCCCGGGACGGGGCGGCAAGGCACACTGCGGGACATCGGCCGCGCATCGGACGGCCGCGCATCGGAGGGACACCGCATCGTGGCCGTATCCATCAATCTGTCCAAGGGTCTCGACAAGACCTACGAAGACAAGAGTCTCGCCGACATCCTGTCCGCTCCCCCGTCGGCGCTGGCCGGGCTCACCGAGAAGCACGACGCGCTGCTGGCCGAGATGGGCATCAAGACCATCAGGGATCTGGGCAGCAACAAGTTCTTCGCGTTCGCCGGCGTCCTGGTTGCCCTGGACGGCAAGACCGGCTGACCGGTCGGCCTGGGAACGCAGACAGCACTGAACGCACCCAGCACAGCACGAAGCGGCCCGTCCCGGACGTCCGGGGCGGGCCGCTTCGTGACTTCAGAAGCAAAATCCAATCAGATGCCGTGCTGGATCAGACGGTCTGCAACGGCGACGGCACGATGATCGCCGCTGGGTCGTCCTGCGGCTCGGAGTGCGGCAGTGCCCGCAGCTCCGCCACCCGGGCTGCGACCCGGGCGCCGTACTCGGGGTCGGCGTTGGCGAAATGTCCGACCGACCGCTCCACGAGGTAATCGCGGGAAACACCCGAGAGACTGCCGGCGATCGCGTTGACCAGCCGCTGCTTCGCCGACTCGTCCATCAGCCGGTACAGGTCGCCGGCCTGGATGAAGTCGTCGTTCTCGGCGACGTGCACGGCCGGGTACGCACCGGCCGGGCCGTCCGCGGTCAGCGCGCCGTAGAGCGGCTGCGAGGTCTGCACCGGTCCGCCGAACGAGTTCGGCTCGTAGTTCTTGCTCGAACCGCCGTTGGAGCCGGCGGTCAGCAGACCGTCGCGCTGGTGGTTGCGGACCGGGGCGACGTGCGGGGCGTTGACGGGGATGTACTCGTGGTTGGCGCCGAGGCGGTAGCGATGGGCGTCGCCGTAACCGAAGAGCCTGCCCTGCAACATCTTGTCCGGGCTGGGGCCGATGCCGGGCACGAAGTGCGCCGGGTCGAAAGCCGACTGCTCGGTGTTGGCGAAGAAGTTGTCCGGCCAGCGGTTCAGCGTCATCACACCGACCTCGTGCAGCGGGTAGTCCTGCTGCGACCAGACCTTGGTCAGGTCGAACGGGTTGACCTGGTAGTCGGGCGCGTCCTCGAACGGCATGATCTGCACCTTGAGCGTCCACGACGGGAACTCGCCGCGGTCGATCGCGTCGCGCAGATCGTTGAGGTGGTATTCCGGGTTGCCCTTGGTGACGTCGAGCAGGTCGTCGTCGAAGAGGCACTCGATGCCCTGGTTGGTCTTGAAGTGGTATTTGATCCACACGCCCTTGCCCTCGGCGTTGATCCACTGGAACGTGTGCGAGCCGAATCCGTCCATGTTCCGCAGCGTCGCCGGCCGGCCGCGGTCGCCGAACAGCCAGGTGAACTGGTGGGTGAGCTCGGGCGAGAGGCCGAAGAAGTCCCACACGTTGTCCGGCTCCTGCACCTTGGTGCGGGGGTCGGGCTTCTGGGTGTGGATGAAGTCGGGGAACTTGAGCGGGTCCCGGATGAAGAAGACCGGGGTGTTGTTGCCGACGAGGTCGTAGTTGCCCTCCTCGGTGTAGAACTTGATCGCGAAACCGCGGGGGTCGCGAGCGGTGTCGGGAGCGCCCTGCGAACCGGCGACGGTGGAGAACCGGGCGAAAACCTCAGTGCTTTTCCCGATCTCGGACAGGAACGAGGCGCGGGTGTAGCGGGTGACGTCCTGCGTGACGACGAACTCACCGTGGGCGCCGCTGGCCACCGCGTGGACGATCCGCTCCGGGATGCGCTCGCGGTTGAAGTGGGCGAGCTTCTCGATGAGATGGTGATCCTGTAGCAGGATCGGCCCGTTCGGTCCTGCCGTCTGCGAATTCTGGTTGTCGGCAACGGGTGCGCCGGCGGCGGTGGTCAACACGCCGATGCTGGCGTCTGGGGCAGTGCTGGAAACTGGGGCCATGGAAAAAGTTCCCTCTTCTTCGATTGGATAGCCGGCGAACGGTTCTCCTCACCTTAGACCCTGTCCAAACTGACCTTCCGCCACCCCGCGTCGCAATGCAGTCGTGTCGCTGGTCGGGACAGTCGGCAGGGGTGCGGCGCCGGTTAAGCTGGCCGGATGCAGACCCTGACCGACCGCCTGATGACGAGGGGCTGGCGGATGACCGCCCAGCGCCGGGTCATCTTCGGCGTGTTCGACGCCCGGGCTGCCGATGACGCCGACGCTCACGTCCACCTGACGGCCGACGAGGTGCTCGACCGGGCGACCACCGAGCTGCCCGAAATCAGCAGGGCGACCGTGTACAACACGCTGAACGAGCTGGTCGACGCGGGTGAGTTGCTCGCCGTCAACATCGGCGACCGGGTCACCCGGTACGACCCGAACGTGCACAGCCGCCACGACCACCTGGTGTGCAACTCCTGCGGCGCGATCTTCGACGTACCGTCCACCGCAGTCCGGGTCCCCACCGCCGCAGCGGGCTTCACCATCGCCTCGGCCGAGACCATCTACCGCGGACGCTGCGCCGACTGCGGTTGAGCGGCCCTACAGCCAAGTCAGCCGCCGGTGAGAGCCTCGAGCGCGGGCGCGACTCGGCCGTCCGGAGAATCAGTGGCCAAGTCGACCCGCCCGTGGACGGGCGGCGTTGACGGTCGAAGGTCGATGTGGATCGTCAGCAGGTCCACTCCCAGGAGGCGGACGTTCATGGCGTTGACAGCCCGTAGCGGATGCCAACGGACGATGCGCCGCTGTCGTGCGAGCGGGTCGTCGTCGGGTAGAGCCTGCGCCACGCCGGCGATCCACGCGTAGCGCAGCCCCTGCCGGACTCGGACGCGCACCCTCGGGTCGGAACGAATGTTCCGAACGTACTTCGCGCTCGCACCGTGCTCGGCGATGATCCAGAATGAATTACCCTGCCGGCCGTTACCGACCGGGGTTCGGCGCGGCCGGCCCGAGATGCGACCGCGTGTTTCGAGAATGACGAGCCCCAGCGGGTTGAGGCCGATGGCAAACAGCGCTCGCACCACCGGGTTGATGATCCAGCGCTGCGCCGTGCGCACCACCAGGATCTTCAGCCGCCGACTGCGGGCCGTCAGCACATCCAGTCCGACGAAGAGCACTGTCTGGGCGACGGGAGCGATCAGGCCGCTGCCGGGACTGAGAGCGTAGGGCACCCAGGCCAGGGCGAGGGCCAGCGCAGTGCTGGCGAGGTAACCACGAGGGAGCATACGTTTGTATAAGACCATACAGATGTATGATCCTCGCTATGGATGGAGTGTCAAGCCAGAGGAGCCCAGCGCTGCACATCCTGGACGCGCTGCTCGAAATCGTGGCAGAGCAAGGCTTGGACAAAGCGACTGTGCGGGAGGTGGCCGGCGCTGCCGGAGTCGCGATCGGAACAGTGCAGCACTATTTCCCCACCAAGGACGACATGGTGTTCGCTGCCTTTGCCGAAGTGGTACGCCGCATCAAGATCCGAGTCGAGGCAGTACCACTGGGTGACGACGTCCATGCCAGCCTGACCGGCGTCCTCCAGGAGCTACTCCCCCTGGACGAGCGCAGGCGCCGCGAAGTGCGCATTCAGCTTGCTTTTGCGGCCAAATCCGCCACCACGCCGGCCTTGGCGCCGGCGCAGCGCGCGGTGCTGGACGACGTGCGCCAATCGGTGGCCAAGGCCCTGGAAACAGCGTCCGGGCGGACCGATGCTCAGCGCTGTTCTCTCGCTGCAGCAGCCGTTCTCGCCGCTGTGGACGGGCTCGCCCTGCACGCGGTCAGCGCCGGCGTCGATACCGGGCACCAACTCGTCGCCGCTCTCGACCTCGTGCTGACCGCGGTCCTGAAGGAACTTGAGTAGCAGTTGAACGCTGCCGTACGAAGAACCGCCCGGCCCCACCCCGCAAAGAATGACCTCCGAGATCAACGGCCCGGCCTGCAGTTCGCAGATCGGGCCGTTCGGGTCGATATCGGATCAGCCCTTGCGCGCCTTCACTGCGGCGGCGAGCTGCGGGGCGACGGTGAACAGGTCGCCCACGACGCCGTAGTCGGCGATCTCGAAGATCGGCGCGTCGGCGTCCTTGTTGATCGCGACGATCGTCTTCGAGGTCTGCATCCCGGCGCGGTGCTGGATCGCGCCGGAGATCCCCAACGCGACGTACAGCTGCGCCGAGACGGTGGTGCCGGTCTGGCCGACCTGGAACTGGTGCGGGTAGTACCCGGAGTCCACCGCCGCGCGGGACGCGCCGACGGCGCCGCCGAGAGTGTCGGCGAGTTCCTCGACCACGTGGAAGTTGTCGGCCGAACCGACGCCGCGGCCACCGGAGACGACCACCTTCGCGCCGCCGAGCTCGGGCCGGTCACCGCCAGGCTCCGGCAGCCACTCCACGACGGTGGTCGCGGTCGCCGGGTCGACCTGGGTCTCCAATGGGATCACCGGCGGGTCGGCCACCGGTGGGGCGGCGCCGTCGATGGCGTTGCCGCGCACCGAGATCACCGGGATACCCCGGACGATCTTGTACCGGTTGGTGTACGCGGCACCGAATACCGACTGGGTGGCCACCACCACCCCGTCCTCCAATGACACGCCGACACAGTCGGCCAGCAAACCAGAATCCAGCCGCACCGCCAGCCGGCCGGCGACCTCCCGGCCGTCGAACGTCGCGGCGATCAACACCGCCACCGGCGCGCCGACCTGCTTCGCGGCGGCGGCCAACGCCGCCACCTGAGGGGTCAGCAGCAGCTGCCCGGGATCGGCCGACTCGGCGGCGTAGATCTTGCAGGCGCCGGCCGCGCCCAACTCCTGCGCGAGGGCGGCTGCGGTACCGGGGGCGCCCACCACCACAGCGGCCGGCTCACCCAGCTGCGCGGCCGCGGCCAGCAGCTCACTGGTCAACTTCTTCAGGTGACCGTCGGCGTACTCGGTCAACACCAGAACTTCGGACATCACTTTCAACCTTTCACAACAGGCCGGCAACGCTTGCGCGCGGCGGCGTTTCGGGCAGCGTCAGACGAGCCGCTGGGCGATGAGGAACTCGGCGATGTGATCACCGGCGGAACCGTCGTCGAACACCTTCTCGCCGGCGACCTTCTGCGGCCGCGGCGCACCCGACACCACCTGGGTGGACGCGTTCGACGCACCCAGCGTCGTCGGATCGAGCCCCAGGTCGGCCGCCGACAGGGTGGTCACCGGCTTCTTCTTCGCCGCCATGATGCCCTTGAAGTTCGGGTACCGCGGCTCGCCGATCTTCTCGTTCACCGAGATCACCGCCGGCAGACTGGCGGTCAGCTTCGCGCTGCCGCCCTCCACCACCCGCTCGGCCGACAACGTGCCGCCGTCGATGTCGACCGACACCACCGAGGTCACCGCCGGCAGGCCCAACCGCTCCGCCAACATCGCCGGCATCGACGCGGTGCGGCCGTCGGAGGCCTCATTGCCGGTGATGATCAGATCCGCGTTCACCGTCCGCAACGCCGCAGCCAACGCCGCCGAGGTCTGCAACGCACACGACCCGGCCAAACTGTCGTCCAACACGTGCACCGCCTTGTGGGCACCCATCGCCAACGCTTTCCGCAGCGTCTCCGTCGCCCGGGCCGGGCCCATCGTCACCACCGTCACCTCACCGCCGTGCGCCTCCACCAACCGCAAACCGATCTCCACACCCTTGGAATCGATCTCGTCGATCACCGCATCCGAACCCTCCCGATCCAACAACCAGTCCGACTCACGCAACTTGCGCTCGGAATAGGTATCGGGAACCTGCTTGACCAGAACGGCAATTTCCATGGCCTTGCTCAACCTCTCTGTCGAAGACGCACTGATGACGGACGAACACCGGCTCGGCACTCGAGCTCTCGCGGACCGCTGCCGTCCGGCTGCCGAAAGACGTAGAGGACCATCGTCTCACTTCAGCGCTCCGAGCCGGCCAGCTCCCGGAGTACCGGCTGGCGGGCCGCGCGACCCTCCGCGCAGCCTTAAGTTACTGGTGAGTAGCTTACCCGTCGGAAACCGGCGGCGCGCTCCCACCTGCGCGGTCCGAACGCGCACAGCTGACCGGTCGTGGCACGCTGGAGCTGTGTCCACTTCAGAGCCCCGCCCGAACCAGTCCGCAGCCGCCCAGCAGTCCCAGCCGGCGCTCGCCGGTATCGACGCCGACGCGCTGAAGTCCACGGTGCCGATGTCCTCGCACGTGCTGCTGGTGGGCATCATGCTGCTGTTCTTCGTGGTCGCCACGCTGATCACCCTCCAGGTGTCCTGGATGTGGTGGCTGATCCCCGCGGTGATAGCCGTCCCGGTGATCGCGGTGCTGGTAGAGCGCACCAACCGGTGGCTCAAGACGCGCGAAGCCGCGCGGGCGCTGGAAGCAGAACTGAATGCCCGCCCCATCGCCGGCCGTCGGGACGTTCGGTGACCGCGATTCCGGTGATCATGGACGTCGACACCGGCGTCGACGACGCCATGTCCCTGCTGTTCGCGGTGCGCCATCCCGGCATCGACCTGCGCGCCGTCACCTGTGTCGTCGGCAACACCGGAGTAGATCAGGTGGCTGCCAACACCCGCTACGTGCTCGACGCCGCCGGCGCGCCCGACATCCCGGTCGCACGGGGCGCCGGCCATCCGCTGCTGGTGCCGGCTGATGATGCCAGCCACGTGCACGGCGCCGACGGCCTCGGCGGGTTCTCCCGGCCGTCGGATCGCCGGCTCAGCCCGCTGCCCGCTGTCGAATTGTTACGCCGCGAACTGATGGCCGCCGTGGGCACCGGCGACAAGATCACCCTGGTACCCAGCGCACCGCTGACCAACATCGCGCTGCTGCTGCGCACCCATCCCGAGGTGGCCGCCGGTATCGAACGGATCCTGTTCATGGGCGGCTCCGCCACCGTCGGCAATGCCACGGTGGCCGCCGAGTTCAACATCTGGCACGACCCGGAGGCGGCCGCCATCGCGCTGACCGCAGCCGGTGAGCTCGACATCCCGGTCACCATGTACGGCCTGGATGTCTTCAACGACGTGGTGATCACCCGGGCAGAAGCGGCGGAACTCAAGGCTTCGCTCGATCCGGGCGCCCAGCTGGCCGGATCACTGATCCAGTTCGCCTGCGACACCTACGGCACCGACGACGCCACCATCGGCGACGCCGGAACCGTCTGCGCAGTCGTCGATCCCGACGGGCTGACCACCCGGCGCTTCCCCGTCCAGGTCGAACTGGGCAATGGGCTGGCCCGCGGCCAGACACTGGTCGACCAGCGCACCTGGAAGGGTGACCTGAAGGCCGACCCGCACCAGAGCAAGCCCACCATGATCGACGTCGCCC
>CAXSEW010000122.1:0-9318 GCA_964236185.1 uncultured Nakamurella sp.
ACTCCGATCCAGGAGGGCCCTGTTTGCTGACCAGGCCGGTGCGATCCCTTGCCAGGATCGTAATGGGAGCCGACCTCGGTGCGGCCTTCGCCGTCCACCCGCTGCCGTGGGAACTGGTCCGGTGACCGGGTTCTCCGCGGGTGCTAGTGGGCCCGTCATTACAGATCGTGTGACCACCTGCCACTTGTGGTGCGTAGGTTTGGTCGCTTATGTCCGGTCAGTGCAGGGTCGGGGCTGGTGTGCCGATGAGGCGGTGGTAGTTCATCAGCGTTCTGGGGCTGTCGATGGCGACTGCTCCGACGAGGATGGGGGTGTGGTTGTTGTCGGGGCGGGTGTATCCGACGACGAAGCGGAGGTGGCTCAGATCGCCTACGAGCAGGGTGATGTCGGTGCCCAGGCCGGGCATGCCGGTGGATTGGATGCGGATGCCGTGTTGGTGGGACCAGAACCGTGGGGTGGGGGTGAATGCGGCCGCGGCGGTGGGGCCGGTGTGCAGGGCGTCGGCGGCGGCTCGGCCCATTTCGATGGCGTTGATCCAGTGTTCGACCCGCCGCGGTGTGGCGTCGAAGCGGTGATTGGGCCAACGGGCGATGTCTCCGGCGGCGACGATGTTGTCGATGGCGCGGCCGGTCTGGTCCAGGACGTGGGTGCTGGGTGTGCACAGGATGCCGTCGGAAAGATCCCAGCCGCTGGTGGTGAGCCAGTTGGTGGTGGCGCTGGTGCCGACTCCGACGACGGCGATGTCGGCGGTGACGGTTTCGCCGTCGCTTAGGTGCAGGTGAACTCCGCTTGTGGTTTCATCCCATCCGGCGACGCCGACGCCCAGGTGCAGTTTCACGCCGGCCGCGCGGTGCCGTTCGGCGACGGCGGATCCGACGGCGGGGCTTAGGCGCGGGTCAGCAGGGTCGGGCTGACGTCGATGATGGTGACGTCGAGGGCGAGTTGCCGCGCGGTGGAGGCCAGTTCGCAGCCGATGAATCCGCCTCCGACGATGGCGACGCTGCGGCCGCGGCGGATCCGCTGGCTGATCGCGTTGGCGTCATCGAGCGTCCGTAGGGTCCAGACCCGATCCGAGTGCAGCGGGGTGTCCGGGAGGTGTCGGGCGTTGACGCCGGTGGCGATGATCAGCCCGTCGTAGGCCAGCGTGGTCCCGTCACGCAGGTTCACGTGTTGTTGGTGCACGTCCAAGTCGACTGCGGCGTTGTTCAGTTGCCAGGTGACCTGCAGCGGGGTGTGGCTGGTCAGGGCCAGGTCGGCGTGTCCGGTGAGGTGGTGTTTGGACAGTGGGGTGCGGTTGTAGGGGCGGTGGGGTTCGTCGCCGCCGATGACGATCTCACCGGTGTGGCCGCGTTCGCGGAGCCGTTCGGCGGCCGACACGGCGGCCAGTCCGGCGCCGACGATGACAATCCGGGCGCCCACGCCCACGCCGCTGCCGATGCCGGTCATCGGTTTACCGGCCGCAGCGTGATCGCCTGCATGGGGCAGCATCTCGCGGCTTGACGGACCGCGGCGGTGGCGGCAGCAGGCGGATGCGGGTCGTATCGCAGGCGGCCGTCGGGTCCCAGGTCGAACACGGTGGCGGCTTCCTGCTGGCAGATCCCGAACAGGTGGCACAGGGTGTTGTCCACGTCCACCGTGACCTGCGGATCCGGGGCGGCAGCGGTGCCGGTGCCGGTGCCGGTGTCGGCGCTGCCTTTGTCGGTGTGGGGTGTCTGCGCCATTGTTCAAGCCTCCTTGGCGGTGATGCGGGAGGTGACCAGGGTGGTGGCCGGCAACGTCCGCAGCACGCCCAGGAGAAGTACGGCGGCGGCGGCGGCGAAGACGATCAGGCCGATGCCGCCCAGGGAGCGGACTTCGGGTGACACGGCGATGGTGTGTGCCAGGGACAGGGCGAAGGCCGGGTAGGCCAGGTAGTGGATCAGGTGCCACCGCCGGTATCCGAGCGCACGCTGGAGCCAGATCGAGATGGCCACTGCCAGGCCCAGTTCCAGTCCGATGATGCCGAGTCCGACCTCGAATTCCCCGTTCTGGACGAACGGGATGAACACCATCGTGAAGGTGAAGTGCACGGTGGTCTGGAAGGCGTACACCACTCCGTGCAGCAGCCCGACGGTCAGGCTCAGCACCGCCAGCAGCATGTGGCCGCCGAGCATGGTCTGCCGGCGGATGCCGCGGCGGGCCCACCCGGTGGTGGTCAGGATCCCAAAGCACACCGTCATGGCCATCAGGCCGTAGGACAGGTAGCCGGCCAGGGTGGCGATGTGGCGCACCCCGGAGTCATACGGGGTGAATCCGCCTTCGACGGCCAGCACATTGATTTTGCTCAGCTGCAGTACAACCATCAGGGGCCGCTCTTTCCCATCCGCCAGGTCACCGTGGTGGCCGACCAGCCGCCTCCAGTCTTACACTTCGTAAGAATAGCAAGATGTCGCACAAGTTGTAGGAACCGAGGTGGGCTCGATGACGGACCACGGGCGCGGCCCGGGCAACCCCAAGCGGGAACACGGGGCCCTGGAGTCGGAGGTGATGGCCGCGCTGTGGGCGTGCGAGGTGCCGATGACGGTGGCGCAGGTGCAGACCGCGGTCGGTGCGGAGCTGAATTACAAGACCGTGTTGACCGTGTTGACCCGGTTGCTGGAGAAAGGGTCGGTGGACCGCGAACGCGACGGCCGGGGCCACCGGTATTTCCCGGTCCGGGCCCGGGCGGACCTGGCCGCCGCGCAGATGCAGACCGCACTGGCCCATACCGGCAATCACGCGGCCGCACTGCTAAGTTTTGTGGCGACTCTGGACGCCGACGACGAGGCGACGCTGCGCGCCCTGCTGGATGAGCAGAGCCGGTCGGGGCGCTGAATGCGGATCAGTGTGTATCTGCCGTTGCTGTTGACGGTTCTGGCGGTGCGGGGGGCGCCGGTGCTGGGCCGGCGGCTGGCACCGGCCGCGGCGTGCCGAATGTCGACCCTCATCGCGGTCGCCGCGGGGTGGGGGACCATTGCCGCCCTGGTCATGCTCGGCTGCGCCGGCTGTTTCCGCAGCCATGAGGTGCTCGCGGGTGCTCATCTGAGCGCTGAGCAGTTGGCGGTACTGGATCCGGTGCCCCGCACTGCCGGGGTCATCGCGGTGCTGCTGGTGCTGGCGGCGCTGGTCCGGGTCGGGGTTCTGGCGATCGCACGTCGGCGGAGCGCTCGCTTGCTCGAGGCGGTGACCGCCGCGGCGCCGGACACCGAACTGGTGGTGTTCACCGATCCGGTACCCCGAGCCTTCGCCGTACCCCAGGGTGGTGGCCGCATCGTGGTCTCCGACGGGATGCTGAATCTGTTGGACGCCCGGCAGCGCACCGTGTTGCTGGCCCACGAGCGGGCGCACCTTCACCACCGGCATCACCGGTACCTGAGGGCGGCGGCGATGGCGGCGGCGGTCAATCCGCTGCTGCGGCGGCTGGCGCAGCACATCGCGTTCCAGGTGGAACGGTGGGCCGATGAGGACGCCGCGGCCGCCGTCGGGGACCGAAACCTCACCGCGCGGGCCCTGGCCCGGGCCGCGCTGGGCACCCGGACCCGGTCCCCCGGCCTGGCCTTCACCGAACACGCCGCCACCCGACGGGTTCGGGCGTTGATCGCCGCGCCGCCGGTGAGCCGCCTGCGCTCCTTTGTGCCGGCGGCCGCTGCGCTGATCGTGGGGGCTGCGGCCGCCGGTGACGCGCTGCTCGCGTTGGGCCGGATCACCGCGGCTTTGCTGGGCCTGCACTGATGAAACGCCGCGGCGGGCGGCGGGGCTCGGCCGCCGACCGGGCGACTGCTCGCTCGTCGTGGCTCAGCCGCAACCTGGTGGTGCTGTGCGGGGTGAGTTTCCTGCAGGACGCGGCCAGTGAACTGCTGTATCCGGTGCTGCCGATCTTCCTCACCGTCACGTTGGGTGCCCCCGTCGCGGTGGTCGGCCTGGTGGAGGGAGTCGCCGAGGGCGGCGCCAGTGTGATGAAACTGCTGTCCGGCCGATGGGCCGACCGGGGCGCGAAACGGCCCCTGATCGCCGCCGGATACGGCCTGGCCGCGGTGGGCAAGGTCATCATCGCCGTGTCGGTGATCTGGCCGATGGTGCTCGCTGGCCGGGTCGTGGACCGCCTGGGCAAAGGGATCCGCGGCGCCCCCCGGGATGCCCTGCTGGTCGTCGGGGTGCCGGTCGCGGCCCGGGGCCGCGCGTTCGGGTTGCATCGCGCCATGGACACCGCCGGCGCCGTCGTGGGGCCGCTGCTCGGGTTGGCCGCCTACGAGCTGCTCGGCCACCGGATCAGGCCGTTGCTGCTGCTGGCCATCGTCCCTGCCGTGGCCAGTGTGCTGCTCATCCGAGCCGTCCGGGAAGCTCCCACCCGCCCGACTCCCGCTCAGCCGCCCGGCACGGCCCCGGCGGCCAGAATGCCTCTGCCGCGGACCTTTTGGCGGGCCTGGGTTCCCTTGGTGGCGTTCGGGTTGATCAACTTCCCGGACGCGTTGCTGCTGTTGCGCGTCAACCAGCTGACCGGCTCCCTGCCGCTGGTGGTACTGGCCTACGCGACCTACAACGCCTCCTATGCGTTGTTGAGCTACCCCGCCGGGGCGCTGGCCGACCGTATCGCCCCGCCGATCGTGTTCGCCGGTGGCCTGCTGTGTTTCGCCGTGGCCTACACCGGGCTGGCCGCCCGCAGCAGCGCCGCCGCGATCTGGCCGCTGATGGTCATCTACGGCGGCTACACCGCCGCCACCGACGGGGTCGGCAAGGCCTGGATCAGCGGGCTGGTGCCCGCCGCCAGCCAAGGACGAGCCCAAGGGTTATACCAAGGGGCCACCGGCGGCGGCGTGCTCATCGCCGGTCTCTGGGCCGGCCTGACCTGGCACGGCACCGGTCACCTGCCACTACTGATATCCGGGACCGCCGCGGCAGTCCTGGCCGCGGGCCTGCTGCTCCGCCGCAGAGACGAGCACCGGTAGGAACATTGTCCAAGGGCGCTCTCTGGTCCAGGATGTGCTCCCTCCCGCGCCGGGCTCTTTCACATGGGGAACATGAACATGGTGCCGTCACTCTGCGTCCACTGACGGTAGGTCTTGCCGTCGGGTGTGACCGCAACGGCATCAAAACCTGTTGAGCCCGGTACCAGACACAAGGTCACTGGGCTCGTTGCTCCGAACTTGCCGAGGTGGGCGTTCCATCCGCCCAGCGGTCTAGGTCCCACTTCGATGACGCCGGCAACGGTCGTCCGCTGCGCCAGCAGCGCCGTGGGCAGATGCGTTCGGCAGGCCTGCAGGTCCGATGTGATGGGGGGCGGCGTCGCCACGGATACAGCCGGCTGGCTGGGGCGAGCCTGGGTAGAAGTGGCTGAAACAGGCGGTGGGACGGCCGAAGAATGACTGCTCGGCTGTGCGCTGAGCACTGCCGCGGCGGCGCCGCCGATCACGGCTAGCACCGCAGCTACCGCCAGGAGCGGTCTGAGCATGCGGGCCCGTCCGGCCCGCACCGCCTGTTTCCGCTGTGCCGATTGCGCAACAGCGGCCGCGGACGGCGCTCGATCAGCCATCCTTTCCAGCGCTTGCCGTAGGTCGTCTTCGTCCATCAGATTTCATTCCTCCACGAGAGCGGTGCGGGCGGAGATGCGCAGGTTGACCAGGGCCTGAGAGATGTGCGAGCGGACCGTTGCGACCTTGCAGTCCAAAAGCATCGGAGATGCGATCGTCGGGGAGATCCAGGTAGTAGCGCAGCACGACGGCGGCCCGCTGCTGCCTTGGGCAACTTGGCCAACAGCCGTTCCAATTCGTCGCGATCATCCACCGCAGGACTGGCGGCATCCTCCACCTGCGCCCAATGCGACTGCACCTGAATCAACGAGTCGGCCAACAGGTCATGAGCCGACTGCCGACTGCCGGTCAAGGCCGCCGCAAACCGGGTGAGACCAACCAGCTCATCCAGGCAAAACTGTTCATAGGCATCCACCCCGCACCCCGTCCGTCGAACCCCACGCCTAGTAGACGCCGCCTGACCGACAATCGTGCAGCCAGCACCCGAATTGACTTTCCTCCAGGCGAATCAGACGGGTCATGGGCCGCAGCACCGACGTGGCCGGGCGCCCGGAGATCAAATGCCTAGAGCGAGCTGACCCCCAAACCGTGGACCGACGAAACCGTCCACGCCGCAGACGTTGTGATCACAGTGGGCTGCGGACCGATCTTCCCTGGCAAGCGCTACGAGGAATGGGGTCCTGGACGACCCGCCGGCCTCGACGTCGCCGCGGTGCGAGCCGTCCGCGACGAGATCGAACGCCGAGTACGAGTGCTGCTCACAGAACTGCAGTTGGCAGTCTCGGCGTCATCCACTGACGGTTCACATCGGGGCCGGGGCCGCTGATTGGACTTTGTCACGTCCCGTCGGGAAGGAATTCTTCCTCCGGCGGTTCGGCCAGGTCGCGCAGCGGCCGCAGGGCGTCGTCGACGGGTTGGGTGAACGTGTAGCGGCCGTGCACGTTCAAGTGGGCATCGACCAGTGGCGACAACCGCGCGGCGTCCTCGTCGGCTACCGGGTGCCCCTGTTCCCGGAGGGTGCTCAACGCTGCATCGATGTAGCGGGTGTTCCACCACACCACAGCGTTCAGGACCAGGCCGAGTGAAGCGAGTTGGTCTTCCTGCCCTTCCCGGTAGCGTTTGCGGATCTCGCCGCGGGAACCGTGGAAGATCTTGCGAGCCAACCGGTGCCGTGATTCCTGGACGGTGAGCTGAACATGCACGGTCCGGCGGTAGGTCTCGTCGGCCGGGTCACACATTGCCAGCAGGTGGAGGGTTTTCGCCGCTCGGCCGTACTCGGCGAACGCCGCGCCCAGCGGGGTGGGGTTGCCGTCGCGGCCGAGCATCCGCAGCAGTTGGTAGCCGGCGACGGTCCCGGTGTGCAGGGACCCGGCGACGCGGAGCATGTCCGGCCATTGGGTGCTGATCTTGGCGAACGACAGATGGTTGCGGGCGACGGCGTTCATCGCTCCGTAGTCAGCGCGGGCCGCGCCGGGCAGGGTGAGCCGCCACAACCGCTGATCGGGCAGGTCGGCCAGACGGGGGCTGAACTGGTAGCCCAGTAACCGGAACAGCCCGAAAACGATGTCGGAGTAGGACGCGGTGTCGGTGGCGATCATCTCCGGCGGCGGACCGCCGTCCCGGCCCAGGATGACGTCCAAAACGTGCAGCGAGTCGCGCATGGTGCCGGTGACCACGACCCCGCCGATGCCGGCGACCTGGTCGTTGATCGCGTTCAACCAGGTCACCCCGCGGCCCCGGCCGAACTAACGCGGGTTCGGCCCGGCATCCAGAGTGCGGACCGGGACGACGAACCGCAGCCCGTCGACCGAGGCGAGCAGCCCGCCACCCCGGGTTGTAGGTGTATGCGGCTGCCGGGGCGCCGGTGTTGTCGGTGAGTTGGAGGACGGAGCCGATGTTGTCGAGGGTGTAGTAGTAGCTGTTGCCGCCGGTTTGCAGGGCGATCAATGTGCCGTCGGGGTCGCGGATGTATTGGTTGTTGTTGACGCCGCCGGCCTGTGCGGATACTTGCCCGAGCAGGCTGTTGTGGAAGGTGACGCCGCCGGCGGAGACGCGTTGGGTGTTGGTGGTGCCGGCGTAGCTGTAGGTCTGGTAGCCGCTGCTGGCGGTGGTGGAGGCCTGTTGGTTGTAGTTGGTCCAGGTGTTGGTGCCGGTCGTGTTGTCACCGGTGAGGGTGTTGCCGTTGCCGTCGTAGGTGAACGCGGTTCCGTAAGGCGGGGTGGTGCAGCCGGTTGCGGTGGTGGTTGCGGTCCAGCACATCTGGTCGGCGGCGTTGTAGCCGTAGTAGTTGGTGGTCCCTGCGGTGACCTGTTTGGTCATGTTGCCGTTGAGGTCGTAGAGGTAGCTGTCGCTGCCGATCGCGGTGCCGGCGCCGGCGGTGGTGCCGGTTTTGACGGTGTCGCCGGCGAGGCGGTTCACCTGGTCGTAGGTGTAGACGGTGTTAGTGCCCGCGTCGCTGTCGGCCATGGCGCGGATGACGCCGGAGTCGGCGCCGGTGTTGTCGTACAGGTACTTCCGGCCGACCGAGGTGGTGGTGCCCTTGATGGCGGTGACGTTGTCGATGCGGCTGGAGGTGTCGTAGGCGACGGTGTTGGTGACGCCGTTGGGTAGTGCGGTGGTGACCCGCTTGTTGTTGTTGTCGTAGGTGAACAGGGTGCACTTGGTGGAGTTCGGGGTGATCGTGCCGACCGGGCAGGTGCCGCCGGGTTCGGCGAGGGTGGCGACGTTGTTGGTGTCGTCGTAGGTGTAGGTGGTGGTGCCGCCGTCGGTGAAGGTCAGCACGTTGCCGGCGGGGTCGTAGGTGGTGGAGGTGCTGCCGGCGGAGTCGGACTGCATCGTCGGGCGGTTCTGGGCGTCGTAGGTCCAGTTGACGGTGGTGCCGGTGGCTGCGGTGACCCGGGAGGCCATGTTGCCCGCGGCGTCGTAGGTGTAGGTGACGCCGGAGACGGTGGCGCAGGCGGCGGTGGTGTAAGGGACCTGGGTGATCCGGTCGTCCAGGTCGTAGCAGGTGTAGGCGGTGTTGCCGCGGCCGTCGTGGTGGGAGATCTTGCGTCCGGCGGCGTCGTAGGTGAAGGTGTGCGCGCCGAGCGGGGCGGGCGGGGTCATGGTCGTCACGTTACCGGCGGAGTCGTAGCTGTAGCTGGTGATGTTGCCTTTGCCGTCGGTGGATTTGCACAACTGACCGGTCTTCCCGCCGCAGCTGGTCGCCGGGGTCTGGCTGTCGCCCTGATAGTTCAGCAGGGTGGTGCCGGCCGCGCCGCCGGCGGACTGCTCCGACCGAACTTCGCCGAAGTTGTTGTACAGGTAGCTGGTGGTGTTGGCGTTGGTGTCGGTCACCGACGTCGGCCGGTAGTCGGCGGTGGAGTAGGACCCGCCGGGCCCGGACGGCGAGGTGGTGAAGGTGGAGGTGGAGGTACGGCCGGCGGTGCCGGTGCCGCCGGGGGTTGCCGACGGTGAGGTGACGCTCATCAGGTTGTAGGTGGAGGTCGCGGTGCCGAAGCTGCTGGTGTCGTTGTAGGCGGTGGTGGCGCTGGTCGTGTCGTTGTGGGAGTTGTAGCCCTTGGACTGGGTGTGGCCCCGGGCGTCGGTGATGCCGGTGACCTGGCTGGCCGAGTTGAACGTGTAGGTGTCCACCTTCGAGTTGGGGTCGGCGACGGTGGTGCTGGTCGACGACGGGTAAACCATGGTCCAGGTGCTCGGGGTGGTGCTGGTGCTGCCCGAGGCGGCGGTCATGGTGGCCAGTTTGTTGCCGGCGCCGTAGGTGAAGGCGGTG
>CAXSEW010000123.1:0-9316 GCA_964236185.1 uncultured Nakamurella sp.
GAGGAGCTGCCCGAGGTCGTGCACAGCTTCTTCCGGTTGTCGACCCGTCGGGGCGACAACTTCGTCGCGGGCCTGTCGATGGGCGGTTACGGCGCGATGAAGTGGGCGCTCCGGCAGCCGGACCGGTTCGCAGCGGCGGCCAGCCTGAGCGGCTCGCTGGACATCGCCGATGCCCAGCGCTGGCGGGACAAGCCCGCGCTCATGCAGCACATCTTCGGCGACACCCAGGTGGCGGGCACGGACGTCGACCTGATGGCCCTGCTCGACCGGGCAGACCCGGCGGCGCTGCCGGAGCTGTTCGTCTGCTGTGGCACCGGCGACCGGTTGATCCGCTGCAATCGGGACTTCGTGGACCACGCTGCGGCCGCAGGTATCGCCGTCCGGTCCGACTTCGGCGCGGGCGAGCACAGCTGGGACTACTGGAACGCAAGGATCCAGGACGTGCTGGCCTGGCTGCCGCTGAGTCGGGTCTGAACGACCGGCTGATCGCTGTGTTCGGCCATTTGCGGGCGCGCCCGCCCAGAACGGGCCTGAAACAGTGATCTTCCGGCGGTTAACGTTGTGGCGGGCCGGTACGGGCAGCCGTTGCGATCAGCGCCCGGCGGCGGTCGGGACGTCGTCGGTCGCTTCCAGTTCCGAAGGCGTGCCCTCCCGCCTGTTGCGCAGGATGCTCGAGACGAAGGCCGCGCCGATCAGCACCAGGCCGACCAGACCGGTGACCACCTCGTTGACCTCCACACCGATCGAGATCAGCAGGATGATGGCCAGCGCACCGATCGCCCAGTGCGCACCGTGCTCGAGGTACACGTAGTCGTTCAGCGTGCCCTTGCGGACCAGGAACACCGTCAGCGACCGAACGAACAGCGAGCCGATCAGGCCCAGACCCAGCGCGATGATGATCGGGTCCGGGGTGATGGCGAAGGCGCCGATGACCCCGTCGAAGGAGAACGACGCGTCCAGCACCTCGAGGTACAGGAACAGGAAGAAGCCGGCCTTGCCGGTGGCCTTGACCAGCTCGGTGGGGCCGCCGTGCCGCTTCTGCTCGAACGCCTCCTCCTGGTTCTCCTCGTAGTTCTCGAAGAGGCTGCCCAGGCCGTTGACGGCGAGGTAGCTCAGGATGCCGAGGATGCCGGCGGCGAAGATGGTGGCCGGCTTCTCGGCGACGATCTCGGCGAACAGGTACAGCACGATGCCGGCGACGATCACCGACAGCTGATCCAGCTTGCCGATCTTGGCCAGCGGCTTCTCCAGCCAGCTCAGCCAGGTGATCTCCCGCTCCTCGAACGTCCAGTCCAGGAACAACAGCAGCAGGAACATGCCGCCGAACGCCGCAATCTGCGGGTGCGCGGCCTGCAGCAGACTGGCGTAGCTGTTCGGGTCGGTCAGCGGACCCTTCTCGAAGGCGAGCTTGACGGCCTCGGCCGGATTGAGGTGGGCCGTGATACCGACCACCAGCAGCGGGAAGACCAGCCGCATCCCGAAGACGGCGACGACGATGCCGATCGTCAGGAAGATCTGCTGCCACTTCTCGCTCATCCGCTCGAGCACCTTGGCGTTGACCACGGCATTGTCGAAGGACAGCGTGATCTCCAGGATGCCCAGGATCAGGGTGAGGCCGGCTGCCTTCCAGCCGCCGTAGAAGTAGGCGACGATGATCGCCAGCAGCGAGATGACTCCGGAGGCGGCGAAGATCCGGGTGGCACTGTGATGGACCGCAGTAGCGGGCGCCGACATCAGACGCTCACGCCGAAGTCGAGGGCGATGCCGCGCAGGCCCGAGGCGTAGCCCTGGCCGATGGCGCGGAACTTCCACTCGCCGTTGTAGCGGTAGAGCTCGCCGAACACCATGGCCGTCTCGGTGGACGCCTCCTCGGTGAGGTCGTAGCGGGCGAGTTCGGAGCCGGTCGTCCGGTCGACCACCCGGATGAACGCCCCGCGCACCTGGCCGAACGACTGCTGGCGTTGATCCGCCTCGTAGATCGAGACGGCGAAAACCACCGAGGTGATGGTGGGCGGCACGGCGGAGAGGTCGACGTTGATCTGCTCGTCGTCCCCACCGGCTCCGCCGACCAGGTTGTCACCCAGGTGCTCGATCGAACCGTCGGGTGAACGGAGGTTGTTGAAGAAGACGAAGTGGTTGTCGGACAGGATCTTGTGGTTCTCACCGAGCGCGAGAGCGCTGGCGTCCAGGTCGTAGTCGACCCCGGTGGACGCCCGGGTCTGCCATCCGAGCGCGACGGTGACGGCGGTCAGGTTCGGCGCCGCCTTGGTCAGCGAGACGTTCCCGCCCTTGGACAGGCTGATGCTCATGTCAGCTACTCGACTTTCCGCCGACCCGCGTCGGCTGGGACCGGAGCCGCGGAGATCGGCACCATCCCCGAATCTATCGCACCCGGGACTGCGGCCTCCGGCGTTCGGCACCGGCTCTGCGCAGGGCGTAGACCATAGTCCCGACCAGGAACAGGCCCGACAGGATCAGGCACGCGGCGGTGATGCCGTTGACGTAGGGGATGTTGACGCCGGCCAGCTCCACGATGCCGAGGGCAATCAGCGCCAGCGCGCAGACCACCGCGAGCGAGGCCCGGAACGTGCTGCTGGCGATCTCGTCGATGCCGTCCTCGGCCTTGGCCTTGGCGTAGTCCAGCGGCACCTTGGCCCAGTGGAACTGGGTGGACAGCAGCGCCAGCGCGGCAGCGATCAGCAGGAACCCGGGCCCGGGCAGCACCAGCAGTGCGAGACCGATCAGCAGCAGCAACACACCCAGCACCGCGACGACGGCTCTTTTCACCCGACACACCCCTTCCCCCGACACGGTAGCGGGCGGACGGGCGGCGGTCGGGCAGTTGTCGCCGGCTGCCGTCCGATTGCTCTGTTTACTTGACGATCGTCACGGAAGCGCAATAGTCTTCAGGGCGTGATCTCGCCAGGGACGACACCGTGGACCGGCCTCCGCACGGTGAGCGTTGATCGGACATGACCGGAGCCCCGCACACCGCCGGCAACATCCGGCCGCTGGAGGACGGCACCGAGCGGGACCTGTCGGGGCTGAACTACGGCAGCTATCTGGGGCTGGACACGTTGCTGTCGGCGCAGCACCCGCTGTCGGACCACCACGACGAGATGCTGTTCATCATCGGCAACCAGACCACCGAGCTGTGGATGAAGCTGGTGATCCCACGAGCTGCGCTCGGCCATGTCGCTGATAGCGGCCGACTCGCTCGGTCCGGCACTGAAACGGCTCGCCCGGGTCAAGCACATCCAGCAGCAGATGACCGACCAGTGGTCGGTGCTGGCGACGCTGACCCCGACCGAATACGCGCAGTTCCGCGGGGTGCTCGGCAAGTCCTCGGGCTTCCAGTCGATGCAGTACCGGCTGCTGGAATTTCTGCTCTTCCTGGCACGCCGGGGGTACCCGGTGCCCGCCCGGCTGACCCAGCGGGACTGGCGGCTGCCGCACGTGCTGGACGACGAACTGGTGGCGGTGTTCACCGGCATCTACAACGAGCCCGAGCGGCAGTGGGACGTCTACGAGGCCTGCGAGGAACTGGTCGACGTCGAGGACACCTTCCAGACCTGGCGGTTCCGCCACCTCAAGACCGTCGAGCGGGTAATCGGCTTCAAGAAGGGCACCGGAGGTTCGTCCGGCGTCTCCTTCCTACGCCGTGCGCTGGACCTCACCTTCTTCCCGGAGCTCTACGCGGTGCGCACCGAGATTGGACGCTGACATGACCACCGTCTCCACCCACCCCGCCGTGACCAGCCGGGAGTACGCGGTGGCGCTGGACGCCACCGATCCGCTGGCGTCCTTCCGCGGCCGCTATCTGCCGCAGACCGATGACGTGGTCGCCTATCTGGACGGGAATTCGCTCGGCCGGCCGCTGGCGGCGATCGCTGACGCCTGGGCGGATCTGGCCCAGCAGCAGTGGGCCGGGCGGCTGATCCGGGGCTGGACCGAGGGCTGGATGGAACTGCCGGAACTGGTCGGCGACGAACTTGCCGCGGCCGCGCTCGGCGCCGCCGCCGGCCAGACGGTGATCGCCGACTCCACCACGGTCAACTTCTACAAGGCGGTCCGGGCGGCGCTGAACCTGCGGCCCGGCCGACGAAAGGTGGTGATCGACCGGGACAACTTCCCCACCAACCGGTATGTGGTGGAGTCGTTGGTGAAGGACCTCAGCCTGGAAGTGGTCGGGTTGACCGGTACCGACAGGGGCGGGATCAGCGTCGAGGACGCGGCGGCCAACCTCGACGAGGACACCGCCGTCCTCACGATGAGCCATGTTGCTTACCACTCCGGCTATCTCGCCGACGCGCAGGCGATCACCGCCGCGGCCCATGCGGTCGGCGCGCTGGTGGTGTGGGACCTGTGCCACTCGATCGGTTCCACACCGATCGCGCTGGACGCGTGGGACGTCGACTTCGCCGTCGGGTGCACCTACAAGTTCGTCGGGGCCGGCCCGGGCGCGCCGGCGTTCAGCTACGTCAATGCCCGGCACCACGCCGGCCTGGACCAGCCGATCTGGGGCTGGCTCGGCCGGCAGAACGCCTTCGAGATGGAGCAGGGTTACCTACCGGCACCGGGCATCCGGTCCATGCTGTCCGGAACACCCGCGATACCTGGCATTCTCGCCGTCCGCGAGGGCGCGAAGGTGATAGCGGAGGCGGGTATCGACGCCATCCGTTCGAAGGTGGTCGGGCTGACCGAGATGGTGATCGCCCTGGCCGACGAGTGGCTGGTGCCACTAGATTTCGAACTCGGCTCGCCGCGCGACGCGATGCGGCGCGGCGGACATGTGAGCGTTCGCCGGGACGACGCCCGGCAACTCTGCGCCCAGCTGATCGAGGCCGGCGTGCTCCCCGACTTCCGGGCGCCCGATGCGATCCGGATAGGGCTGTCGCCGCTGCCGGCGTCCTACACCGAGGTGCATGACGCGATGGCCGTCATCCGGGACCTGTCCGCGCGGCGCTGAGTACTGACCACCTGCAGCCGGTGATCGCTGTGAGCACTGAGAAGACCGCAACCGCAGGTGATCTGGAACTGGCGGCCGCGTCACCGGGATCCCTCATCGTCACCTTCACCGGTCTGTACCTGCGCGGGCTCGGCGGCTGGATCGCGGTGGCCGACCTGCTGGCGCTGCTGGAACACGCCGGCCAACCGTCCGGCTCCACCCGGCAGGCACTGGTCCGGCTGAAGTCGCGCGATTTCCTGCAGTCGGACCGACGGGGCGCCCGCGCCGGATACCGACTCACCGATGCCGGTCGCGCTGACCTGGAGATCGGCGACGCCCGGATCTTCCGCTACGGGCAGGCATCGGAGTCGGCGGGCTGGGTGCTGGCGGTCTTCTCGGTGCCCGAACATGCGCGGGCGGAACGACATCGGCTGCGGACCCGGCTCAGCTGGCTGGGTTTCGGCACCGTCGCCGCCGGCGTCTGGATCGCACCTGCGACGCTGGCGGAGCGGGCGAGGCTGCAGCTGGACGCCGAAGCATTGAGCGAGTACGTCACCTGGTTCTCAGCGGAGCCACTGCAGGCTGCCGATGTCGCTCACTGGTGGGATCTGGATGCCCTGCGCGGTTTGTACGCGGCATTCCTCGACCACTGGTCGGAGGTCGCACCGCCGGTCGATGACGGGGCGGCCTTCGCGGCCTACCTGCGACTGGTGGACAGCTGGCGTCGCTTTCCGCGCATCGACCCGGGGCTGCCGCAATCGTTACTGCCAGTCGGTTGGGAAGGCCGGCGCGCCTTCGACCTCTTCGCGACCTACAGCGCCGATTGGAGGGCAGCCGCGTCCCGCTTCGTGACCGCCCGGGTGCCGTCCTGACCAGCACTGGCCTGCTCAGGCCAGCCCTTCATCCGATCGCTGCCGGTCCAACTGCATCGAGGCCCGTTCGCTGTCCGGCTCCTGGGCCAGGCCCCGGCGCGTCATCGCCACCTTCTCCTGCTGCAGGTGCGGCGGGAGCAGCGGCACGGCCGGGTCGACGATGGCCTCGATCACCACCGGCCGGTCCGCGGCGAACGCCTGCTGCCAGGCCTCCGCCACCGCGTCAGGACGATCCAGCCGGATGCCGCGCAGCCCCAGCAGCTCGGCGTAGCCGGCGTAGGGGAATCCCGGCACCCGCTGGGACGCCGGGAACCGGGGATCGCCCTCCATCTCGCGCTGTTCCCAGGTCACCTCGTTCAGGTCGCCGTTGTGCAGCACGAGCACCACGAAGCGGGGGTCGGCCCAGGATTTCCACCGGTCCGCGACGGTGATCAACTCCAGCAGGCCGTTCATCTGCATGGCACCGTCGCCGGCGAGCGCCACCACCGGCCGGTCCGGCGCGTCCAGCTTCGCAGCCAGCCCGTAGGGCATGGCGCAGCCCATCGAGGCCAGGTAACTGGACAGATGCGCAGGGACGCCGACCGGCAGGGCGAGATGCCGTGCGTACCAGTAGACGATCGAGCCGACGTCGACCGCGACCCGCGCGTTGGCCGGCAGGTGGGCGGACAACTCGTGCACCACCAGCTCGGGGTTGAGCGGCTCTGCCGGGTGGTGGGCCCGGGCGGCGGCGATCTCGCGCCACCGTTCAACGCTGCGTGCGACCAGCTCCTGCCAGCTGCGGTCCGGGTTGGCCGGCAGCAGTGGCAGCAGAGCGCGCAGTGTCTCGGCGGTATCGCCGACCAGAGCCACCTCGATGGGGTACTTGCTGCCGATCACCCGCGCCTTGATGTCGATCTGCACCGCCCTGGCCTGCCCGGGCGCCGGATAGAACTCGGTCCACGGGTCGTTGCAGCCGACGATCAGCAGGGTGTCGCACTGCTCCATCAGGTCGGCGCTGGCGGTGGTGCCCAGATGACCCATCACCCCGGTGTGCCAGTCAGGTGTCTCGGGCATCACCGGCTTGCCGACCAGGGAGACAGTCACGCCCGCGCCGAGGCGGTCCACCACCTGCTCGATCTCCGCGGTGCCGCCGGCGGCGCCGCGACCGACCAGCAGCGCCACCTTCCGGCCGGCGCCCAGTACCGCCGCCGCGCTGCGCAGGTCGTCGTCAATAGGCAGCACCCGCGGAAACCCGGCGATCGCAGCGGAGGGCACCACGCCATGGGTGTGCGGCATCTCCTCGGGCATCTCCAGGCGCTGCACGTCGTGCGGCACGATCAGGCAGACCGGCGTGCTCTCGGCCAGCGCCGTGCGAATCGCATTGTCGATCAGCATCGGCAGTTGCTCCGGCGTCGCCACCGTCTGGACGTACTGGCCGCAGACGTCCTTGAACAGCGAGTGCAGGTCGACCTCCTGCAGATAGCCGCTACCCATTACCGACGACGCGATCTGACCGACGATGGCCACCACCGGCCGGCCGTCGAGCTTGGCGTCGTACAGCCCGGTCAGCAGGTGGATCGCGCCCGGGCCCTGGGTGGACAGGCAGACGCCGACCCGACCGCTGTACTTGGCGTGCCCGGTGGCCATGAACGCGGCCATCTCCTCGTGCCGGGGCTGGATGAATTCGACCCTGTCCTGCGCCCGGTGCAGCGCGGCCAGCAGCGGGTCGATGCCGTCACCGGCGTAACCGAAAACCCTGTCCACGCCCCAGGTGTGGAGTCGTTCGACGATGGCGTCAGCGACCGTGGTGGCCATGATGTTCCTCCCGGAATCAACAACTGGATCAGAAAGCGGTGATGACGGCGGCGAGGTCGTCGGCGCCGTGACCCAGGTCCGACGCCTGCGCGTAGATCGACTGCAGGCAGTCCAGCAGCGGTGCTCCGACACCGGTCTCGCCCGCGAGCTGCGACATCAGGCCGAGATCCTTGCGGACCCCATCGAGCGCGAAGGACACCGGATAGTCCCCGCTGATCATCGATTCGCCCTTCACGTGCAGATATGGGCTGTCGGACGGACCGCCACCGAGCGCGTCCAGCACCAGGTGGGGATCCAGCCCGGCGCCCGTTGCCAGCGCCAGCGACTGGGCGGCGGCAGCGGTCAACGCGGCGACCCAGGAATTGCAGGCGAGCTTGAGCGCGCTGGCGCGGCCGAGTTCGTCGCCCGCCCAGACGGTCCGCGATCCGATCGCGTCGAACACCGGCTGCGCGCGCTCGCGCAGCTGCGGTCGTCCCGAAGCCAGCACCACCAGACGGCCCTGCTCGGCCGGCGCCTTGGTGCCGAGGACCGGGGTGTCGAGCAGATTCCACTCCGCCGCGCCGACCAACCGGCCGACCTCCGCGATGCCCGCCGGACCGATGGTGGAGCTCTGCAGGATCACCGTTTTGCTCGACAGGCCGGGGGCCGCGTCGGTGAGCGTCTGCAGCACCGCCTCGGTGTCGAACAGCATCAGCAGGACGACGTCGGCGCCGCGGACCGCATCCACCGCCGACCCTGCGATGCTGGCGCCGTCGGCGGCCAGCGGCTGCGCGCGCTCGATAGTCCTGCTCCACGCCCGGACGGCGAAGCCGTTGCGCAGCAACGATCTCGCCATGCCCAGACCCATGGTTCCGCTACCCAGTACCGCGACAGACGTCGTCCCACGCTCACCCATGACGGCGCAGTGCCCAGATTCACCCCGGGTCATCCCAGCGCCCGTCGCCGGAGCGGACCGGTCAGGCGGTGATCTCGACCCCGCGCCAGAACGCGACGTGGTCCTTGATCTGGGCAGCGGCGTCCTTGGGCTCGGGGTAGTACCAGGCGGCGTCGGGATTCTCCCGGCCGTCGACCTCGAGCGTGTAGTAGGAGGCGGTGCCCTTCCACGGGCAGACGGTGTGTTTGCCCGACGGCTTGAGATAGGAGGGATTGACCGAGGCGAGCGGGAAGTAGTGGTTCCCCTCCACCATCTCCGTGCTGTCGCTCTGGGCGATCACAGTGCCGTTCCAGGTGGCCGTTGCCATGGCGGGATTCCGTTCGACGAGTGGGTGCAGGAGCACCTCGAACGCTACGCCGCGTCAGCTGCCGGCGTCAGTCTCGACCGACGACGCGGTCAGTCCTCGTCGATGGTCTGAGCGGGCCGCACCCGGGTCAGCGCCAGCAGGATGCCGACCACCAGACCGAGTCCCAGGAATACCCAGCCGTGACCGGTGAACACGCCCAGCGCCAGCCCGAACAACATCCCGGTGATCACCCAGATCACCATGGCGACGGCACGGTCCTGGCGCGGCGACGGCGGGGCCTTGCGGACGGGCTCTCGGCGGACGGACACCGCGTCATCCTAGGCGAGAAGTCGCCGCTTCCGGCGCTGAAGGAAGTACGTTGGAGCTATGAAGGTTGTCATTGCTGGTGGTCATGGAAAAATCGGCTTGCACGTGGAACGGCTGCTGGCCGAGCGTGGTGATCACCCGATCGGACTCATCCG
>CAXSEW010000124.1:0-9270 GCA_964236185.1 uncultured Nakamurella sp.
CCGAGACACTCCTTTGCAACAGATTCCCGTCTACTGCCTGGCACCAGCTTGGGAACAACTGCAACTCGTCTTCGATTCTGAGTAAGCCACCATGCTCGGAAGCGGGGACTGTCAGAAGTGACCCCGCGGTGTCTTGGGGTAAGGGCTGTAGCTTGGGTCGGCCAAAACCGAGGTGGAGGCGAACCCACGGCAGCTTGCCGCAAACTGCAACACTGCCGTGGCCCGGAGCCAGGGCGAGGCTGATCCGGACACTGCTCCCCTAAGGGGTGTTTAACGTCGGTCACAGACCGATGGTCTGGCTTGTGCCCTCGGTGGCGGTGCGACCACAACGGGCACAATCGGGAGCGATCGGAGTGGTCTAGCCGAAACACCATCGTAGTCAGGCCGTGTCATCATGCTGTAGTGACCCACTCCCGTACGACGAAGGTGCGGATGAAGGACGTCGCCGAGCACGCCGGCGTATCTACCCGCACTGTGTCCAACGTGGTGAACAACTTTGTCCATGTCAGTCCGCAGATGCGTGAGCTCGTCCAACGGTCACTGGACGAACTGGGGTACCAGATGGATTACCTCGCCCGGGGCCTTCGCTCTGGGCGCACCGGGTTCATCGCCCTAGTCGTCCCGAACCTGTCCGAACCGTATTTCGCCGAGCTCGCCGAAGCAGTCATTCGGGCCGCGCAACGCAAACATCTGAACGTGCTGGTGGAGGCAACTGGCGGAGACCCGGCTGTCGAGCTGAGCATCATGCAAGGCGCGCTGGCCAATGTCGCTGACGGCGTGCTGTTGAGCTCGGTATCGGCCACCATGAACGGAGCACCCGACGGCCCGGTGGTGATGTTGGGCGAACACGCAGCCTCTCGAGAGCTGCAGCATGTGGGCATCGACAATGTGGCTGCGGCGCGCACCATGGTGGAGCACCTCCTGGATCAAGGATTCCAGCGGATAGCGGCGCTTGGCTTTCAGGACACCGACACGGCTCGCTTGCGGTATCAGGGCTACCAGCTGGCACTTGGGGCGGCCGGCATAAAGGGAACCCGCCGGCTGAACCTGTCTGGGAGCACCTGGTCCCCGCAGGGCGGTCACGATGCGGTGATGCAGTTGCTGCGTCGCCGGTCCAGGTTGCCCGATGCCATCTTTGCCTTGAACGACTCGCTGGCGATCGGCGCTCTCCGCGCGTTGCAGGACAACGACATCGATGTCCCCGGTGAGATCGCTGTGGCCGGCATTGACAACATCACCCAAAGCGCCTTCACCAGTCCACCTCTCACGACTATCGCGCCTGATTTGAACGAGATCGCCATGCGTGCCCTTGACCTGCTCGCGGACCAGCTCAGCGGCCATGCTCCCCGGCGCCGCTATCAGACGACACTGACCTCATTCGAACTGATAGTCCGCGCGTCCACCCGCGCTGCTTTGCCACCTCTGTAAAAGCTATGCGTCAGCTCGACCACGCCGCGCGCCTCTCAGGTCAGCCCCCGGCTTGGATGTTCCGAGCATCGTCGACCCAGGCGCTCACTCGGCGTGTTAGGCGGCACCGGCCTCGGTGAGTCGCTCGACCACCAGCAGTGACAACTTCGGCGCCGGGGCGGTGAGACAGGTGTCGGCGTCGCCGGCCGTTCAATGGATGCATCGATGAAAGTGCATCCTTGCATCGATGAAAAAAGGGTGCAACACTCCACTCCGGTAAGCCAAGTCACATCGACGAAGGAGTCGCCCATGAGCAGGACACGCCGCGGTCTGTTCGCATCCGCCCTCACCGCTTCGGCCATGCTGTTGTTGGGGGCGTGCGGTTCCAGCAGCACCACAACCGCGACCGCCACCACGGGGCCGGGTAGTTCATCCTCGGGGGGCGCTGCTGCGGCGAGCGCGATCAACTTGAGTTTCTGGAACGGTTTGACCGGACCGGACCGCCCGGCGATCGAGCACTTGGTGAGCCAGTTCAATTCCTCCCATCCGGCCATCCACATTTCGATGCAGATCATGCCGTGGGATGTGCTGTATCAGAAGCTGCTGCCCGCCTACGGCGCCAAGCAGGGCCCGGACCTGGTCGGCATGGACAGCAACCAGATCCCGGTATACGCCAACAGGGGTGTCCTGCAGCCACTGGATCCCATGTTCGCTCAGGACGGCGTGCAGAAGTCGTCCATTGTGGCGCCGGCATTGGCGGCTGGGACTTACCAGGGCAAGGTGTTCGGTGTTCCGATCGAGAGCACCCCGGTGGTCTTGTACTACAACAAGAAGATGTTCACCGCCGCCGGCCTCGACCCGACGAAGCCACCGAAGACCTGGGATGAGTGGGCGGCCGATGCCAAGAAGCTGACTACCGGCTCGGGACCCGGGGGCAAGCCGACCCGGTACGGTCTGGCCTTCGGTGTCCACGACACGGTGGAGGTCATGCCGATCTTGATGTGGATGGCCGACGGCGGCATCCTCTCGGAGGATGGCAAGCAGGTCCTGCTGAACAACGCAGGGTCGAAGGCGGCGGTGCAGAAGTGGGCCAGTCTGATTGCCACCGACCACATTTCACCCCCTGGATTGTCCGGGGCCGACGCGGACAAGCTGTTTTCCTCGGGGGCTGCGGCGATGGAGGTCAACGGGCCTTGGGCCACCACGGGTTACAAGCAGGCCGGCATCGACTACGGCCTGACACCGGTGCCGACCGGACCCAACGGCAAGAAGATCAGTCTCGGCAACACCACCAGCATGGCCGCCGGCGCTAATCTGAACGCTGACCAACTCAAGGCCGCCGCGACGTTCTACAGCTACCTCACCCAGCAGGATTCCCAGACCTATTTCGCCCTACAGACCGGGTTTCCGCCGGTGACCACCACCGTGCCCGCCTCGGCGCTGGCCGCCAACCCCGATGTCAACGCGTTCGCCTCGCAGGCCGGGAACGCGCGGGCCTTGGCTCCGGGACAGGCCAGCTTCGCCTCGATCCAGGGAGAGGTCTATGACCCGACCATCGAGAAGATCATCAGCAACCCGGGCAACACATCGGCCGTGCTGGACGACGCCGCCAAGCAGGTCACTGCGCTGATGGCCGGGTCGAGCTGACGGCGCACCTTCGTTGAACGCGCACATCCAGGACTATAGAGAGGCGCTGTCATGGTGGACACGCTGACCAACCGGCTGGTGCCGAGCAGTCCGCCGGTACGGCGGTCCTCGCTGAGGGCTCGCCGGTATCTGCAAGCGTATCTGTTCATCGCCCCGTCGGCGCTGATCATGGGCGTGTTCATGCTGTGGCCGGTAATCTCCTCGGCGAAGCTTTCGCTGTACCAGAGCTCGCAGTTCGGGCCATCGACGTTTGTCGGGCTGGGCAACTATCGCGCGATGTTCGGCGACCCGATCTTCCGGGACGATCTGCTGCACACCATCGTGTTCGCCATCATCGCCACTCCGGTGACGATCGGGCTGGCTTTGATGTTCGCGGTCATGCTGAACCGCAAGCTCCGTGGCCGCGGTTTTTACCGGGCGGCCATTTTTCTGCCGGCGGTGCTGTCGATGGGGGTGATGTCGATCCCATGGGACTTCCTGCTGGATCCAACCATCGGCCTCATCCCACATTGGCTTGCCCCGTTGGGTATCTCCTTCGGCGACGGCAAGGCGGATCCACACATCGCGTTCGCCTTCGTCATCGTGGTCGGTGTTTGGAAGAACGTTGGATTCTACATGGTCATGTACTTGGCCGGCCTGTCGACGATCCCCCGTGACCTCTACGAGGCTGCGGGGGTCGACGGGGCCAGCCCGCTGCAGCAGTTCCGGCACATCACCTGGCCGCTCCTGGCCAACACCTCGGCGTTCGTCTTCATCATCGGAACGATCGCCTCGCTGCAGGCCTTCGACCAGGTGTACGTGCTGACGCGCGGCGGCCCCTACTTCTCCACCGAGACGCTGGTGTACCTGCTGTACCGCAAAGGTTTCAACGACTTCCAATTCGGCTACGCCTCGGCTGTCGGCTGGGTACTCATCCTCATCGTCCTGGCAATCAGCCTGACGCAAAACCTCTATTTCAATAAGCGGCAGGTGACCTACTGATGGCTGCCGACACCACCCAACTACCCGCTCCTATCAGTTCCCGCTCCAGCGCGGCTCCTACAACTCGAACAGGCGCCGTCGTCAAGCGCGTGCTGCTCTACGCCTCGCTGTCGCTGGCCTCGTTCATCTTCCTGCTACCTGTGCTGTGGATGCTTTTCGCCTCGGTCAAGCCCGAAGGCCTCATCCTGAGCAACCCGAGTCAGCTGTTCCCCACCCATTTCACTCTGGACAACTACAGAGATGCGCTGCGGGCGATCCCGTTCGCCCGGCAGTTCGTCAATACCCTCGTCTTCGCCGGCTCGGTGACGATCTTATCGCTGCTATTCGACTCGATGACGGCGTATGCGCTCGCCCGACTGGACTTTCCGGGAAAGAAGGTGCTATCCCTCATCGTGCTGCTGTTCTTGATGATGCCGACGCAAATCACCCTGATTCCGGTGTATCAACTGCTGGCCCACCTCAACCTGATCAACACCTTTCCGGGCCTGGTCATCCCGCGGGCCACCAACGCCTTCGGCATCTTCTTTCTCCGGCAGTTCTTTATCGGTATCCCGAAGGACCTGAGCGAGGCCGCCAGGGTCGATGGAGCGCACGAGTTCCGCATCTACTGGTCGATCATCATGCCGCTGGCCCGGCCGGCACTGCTCACCCTGGGCCTGTTCCACTTCATGTTCAACTGGAACGACCTGCTGTGGCCGCTAATCATCAGCACCAGCGCCGACATGGCCACCCTTCCCGCCGGACTCGCGCAATTCGGCGGCCAGCACGTCGTGCAATACGGGCTGCTGATGGCCGGTGCGACGATGGCCATGCTGCCAATGCTGGTTGCGTTTTTGCTGGTGCAACGCAAGTTTATTCAGGGTATCGCTACCACCGGATTCAAATGATCGGCGCCTCGAATCATCGATATACGCCAGTGCGGGGAAATCGCCGGAGCCCTTCCCACGGCCGTGGACCAGCATTGGGTGCGGCATCCGGACAACACCCTCCAGACCCTGACCCGGTGCCTGGACATCCGGGCAAACAGCATCGCCTCAGGCACTGGGGTGGAACTGTTCAACTGCAACGGTATCGGCGGCCAAATTTGGATCCAACAGTCCAACGGCACACTGAAGAACCCCCAATCTGGGCTGTGCCTCACCGACCCGGGCAGCAATATCGCCAACACCACCGTGCTGGACATAGAGGCCTGCACCGGCGCCGCCAATCAGCAGTTCGCAGTCGGCTGAGCAGCACCAGCGGGGGGCACCTCGCCGCGTCCCCCGGCCGCTGGCGCGGCCCCTCATGCCGGTGACCGCGACCCTCCTTCATAGTCAGACCAGAAAAAAGGAAAAAATGGCGTGCTGACCTGCACCGCAACGCTCGATCCGGCCTTCCTCATCGCCCCGGTTCCCCCGCGGCTCTTCGGATCCTTCGTCGAGCACATGGGCCGAGCCGTATACGGCGGCATCTACGAACCCGGCCACAGCCACAGCGACTCCGACGGTCTACGGCGCGACGTCATCGAACTGACACGGGAAATGGGGGTGAGCACCATCCGCTACCCAGGCGGCAACTTCGTCTCCGGGTACCGCTGGGAAAACGGAGTCGGACCGCTCGATCAACGATCGACCAACCTCGACTTGGCGTGGCGGTCCATCGAACCCAACACCTTCGGCCTCAACGAATTCATGACCTGGGCCAAAAAGGCTGAGGTCGAACCGATGATGGCCGTCAACCTGGGCACCCGCGGCATCCAGGCGGCCTGCAATCTCCTGGAATACAGCAACTTCCCCAGTGGCACCCGCTACTCGGACCTGCGTATCGCGCACGGCGTTCCCGACCCGCACAACATCCGGATGTGGTGCCTAGGCAACGAGATGGACGGCCCGTGGCAACTCGGCCACAAGTCCGCCACCGAATACGGCCGCCTAGCCGGAGAAACGGCCAAGGCCATGCGGCAGGTCGACCCGAGCATCGAACTGGTGGTATGCGGCAGCTCCAACGAACGCATGCCGACCTTCGGAACCTGGGAGGCCGAAGTGCTCGAGCACACCTACGACGTCGTGGACTTCATCTCCCTGCACGCCTACTTCGACCAGACCGGCCAGGACCGGATCGGCTTTCTAGCCTCTGCCCACCGGATGGACGAATTCATCGACGGAGTAATAGCAACCTGCGACCACGTCGCCGCGAAAAAGCACTCCCGGCGTAAGCTGCAACTGTCCTTCGACGAATGGAACCTGCTGCACGAGGGCCGCTACGTCGGTCCGGAAAATACCGAATGGGCACGGGGTCCGCGCCTGGTCGAGGACGACTACACCGTCGAAGATGCCGTAGTGCTGGGCAACCTGATGATGAGCCTGCTGCGGCACAGCGACCGCGTCACCGCCGCCAGCCTGGCCCAACTGGTCAACCTCATGGCCCCGATCCGCGCCGAACCCGACACCGCCGCATGGCGACAAACCATCTTCTATCCGTTCGCCCTGACTGCCCGTCACGCCCGAGGCCTCGTCCTGCGCGTCGAACCGAAAGGTCCCGTCTTACAGTCGGAAACGCTCGGCGAGGTTGCCGCCGTCGACGTCGCCGCCACCTACGACGCCGCGACGGGACAGGTGTCGGTCTTCGCGGTCAACCGGGACCAGCACCAACGCGCGGACCTGCGGCTCCGGCTGCAAGGGCTCGACGCCCGCGACGTGTCCGACCATCTGGTGCTGGGCGGCTCGGATCTGCTGGCAACCAATTCGAAGGCCGCGCCGAACCACATAGCACCCCGATCGAGCAGTGCGCACACAGTGGACGGCGACGAGCTCGATGTGCAACTACCACCGGTGTCGTGGTCACTGATCCGCATCGGCCCGGCAGCTCCGCCTCCTTAGGACTATGAGTCAGGTCCGTGTACGCAGATTCACCGAGCACCTTTCGGGTTGCTCCGCACGTGCCGCATAGCGCCAGTCCATCACCGCTGCGGGCCTCCACCATCGGAGGGCATCCCCGCCCAGGAAACTTCACGAGGTCATCATGAGCGATCACGCAGCCCAGCCCCAGTCGGTGCCCCGGCCCGAGCACCCCCGTCCACAGATGGTGCGTCCGACCTGGCTGAACCTTAATGGAGTCTGGGATTTCGAGATCGACCGCGGCGATTCCGGGTTGGAGCGGGGCCTGCTCAATCGGGACCTGGCCGGCCAGATCTTGGTGCCTTTCGCGCCGGAATCTGAAGCGTCCGGGATAGCGGATACCGATTTCATGGAGGCGGTCTGGTACCGCCGCAGTGTCCAGATCCCTGATGACTGGGACGGACTGCGCCCCCTACTGCATTTCGGGGCAGTCGACTTCGAGACGACCGTCTGGGTAAACGGCGTCGAGGTTGTGCGGCATCAAGGCGGTTTCACCCCGTTCACCGCGGACCTGTCGGATGTGGCCACCGTCGGCCAGCGCGCCGTCGTCACCGTACGGGCCCGCGATCACCGCTACCAGGTGCAGGCCCGAGGCAAACAGGCTCTTCAGTTCGCCAACTCAGAGTGCAACTACACCCGCACGACCGGCATCTGGCAGACCGTCTGGCTTGAGGGGGTCCCGGAGGTCTACCTGCGACGGCCCAGGATCACCCCCAGCCTGGCGTCGGGCACCGTCACCATTGTGGCCCCCTTGTCCAATAGCCGGCCCGGTTTGATGTTGCGCGCCGTCCTCACCGACGCCGACGGCGAAGTCACCAGCAGTCAGGTCCGTGCCGATCTGGAGATGGCTCCGTCATTGCAGCTGAAGATCCCTACTGACCGGCTACGACCGTGGAGTCCTAGCGATCCTCACCTGTACGGACTGTGGCTGGAATGCCTGGATGCGGACGGGCAGATGATCGACGGCTTCGCCAGCTACACCGGGGTCCGCTCGGTGTCCATCGACGGCAAAGCTGTACTGATCAACGGAGAGCCGCTATTCCAGCGCTTGGTACTGGATCAAGGTCTATGGCCGGACACCCTGATGACCGCACCGACCGACGAGGCTCTGATACGCGACATCCAACTTGCTCAGGACGCCGGGTTCAACGGAGCCCGTCTGCACCAAAAAGTCTTCGAAGAACGCTACCTCTATCACGCCGACCGACTGGGATTGCTGTGCTGGGGTGAATTCGCCGACTGGGGGTGCCACGACGTCGGACCCGACCGCAAGGACCACGGCATCGACGGCGACAACCAGAAACCGACCGCCTCCTACATCAACGAGTGGGTAGAGGCCATCCAACGGGACTACAACCACCCCAGCATCATCGGCTGGTGCCCGCTAAATGAGACCAAGCAGCTTCTGCACGACCGGCCTACGGTACTGGACGAGGTCACTCACGCCATGTTCTGGGCCGCGAAACTGGCCGACCCCACGCGGCCGGTGATCGACGCATCCGGGTACTCCCATCGTGTCCCAGAAACCGACGTCTACGACTCGCACAGCTACGAACAAGACCCGGTGGTTTTCGCCGAAATGATGTCGGGGCTGGCGAAAGACCAGCCGTATGTGAACACCGACATCCGGGTCATCCGCGACACAGGTGCGGAAGTTTCGTTGCCCATGTCGGTGCCCTACCGCGGCCAGCCGTATTTCGTGTCAGAGTTCGGCGGTATTTGGTGGGACCCCGACCACAGGGAACACGACGGACAGGACACCACCGCCTCCTGGGGTTACGGGCAGCGAGTCGCCGACGAGGAAGAACTCCAGCAGCGATTTGCCGGCCTCACCGGTGTTTTGCTGGCCGACCCGCTGATGTTCGGGTACTGCTACACCCAACTCACCGACACCTTCCAGGAACAGAACGGCATCTACCGATTCGACCGCACAACCAAGCTCGACGTCAATCGCATCCGCGCCGCGCAGGAGCGACCCGCCGCCGCCGACTCGTTCGGATCGGGCCGCCAAAGCGTCGACCGCGCGGCGGCGGCCTTGACGCAGCGCACCGCTGAAAATGGCACCGCATGACATCCGCCGCCGTGCTTTATGTCGTCGAGTACCTGTGGCCCGAAACCAGGGCGTATCAACCGCCGGCGGAACCGCCGAGAACGGTCGGGGAGCCCGGCCGAGAACCGGCCGATCTAAAGACGGGCAAACACTACATGTGCCCTTTGTGAACGGGGAAGTGTGCGTTTGTGTCGGGCTGCAACCGCAGGTCATAATGCGCCGACATTCTGTGCAAGGTAGCGAGCTACCTCTACCCATTCAACTGGAGCAGTACAGACAACAGTCCGTCGATGGTGAACGTCGGCGATT
>CAXSEW010000125.1:0-9194 GCA_964236185.1 uncultured Nakamurella sp.
GATGAGCGCGACGGGCGCAGTCGATGCGCAGCCGCAGTCGGTGAGCGCGACTGACGTAGTTGACGAGCGCAGCCGCAGTTGGTGAGCGCGACTACGCAGTGGTTCAGCGCAGCGACCTCGGCATGCCCGGCCGCAGTCGGTGAACGCCACCCTGTGGCCTTCGCAGTGTTAGGGTGAAATCCCGTGGAGCAAGGGCTTGCGGCCCGTTGCCCAGCATCGATTGAGTACGAGAATTTCTCGTGCTTTCAGCGCACACGGGAGTCGTCTTGCCGGTCACGGTCCATACCACCAAGCATGTTTTCGTCACCGGCGGCGTTGCCTCGTCCCTGGGCAAGGGGCTGACGGCCTCCAGCCTCGGACGGCTGCTGACCTCCCGCGGCCTCCGGGTCACCATGCAGAAGCTCGACCCCTATCTCAATGTCGACCCCGGCACGATGAACCCGTTCCAGCACGGCGAGGTGTTCGTCACCGAGGACGGCGCCGAGACCGACCTGGACATCGGACATTACGAGCGGTTCCTGGACCGCGACCTGACCGCCGAAGCCAACATCACCACCGGCAAGGTCTACTCCCGGGTCATCGCCCGGGAACGACGTGGGGAGTACCTCGGCGACACGGTGCAGGTCATCCCGCACATCACGGACGAGATCAAGGACCGGATGACGGCGCTGGACGAGCCGGGTCCGGATGGCCAGAGCCCCGACGTGGTGATCACCGAGATCGGCGGCACCGTCGGCGATATCGAGTCGCTGCCGTTCCTGGAGGCGGCCCGGCAGGTGCGCCACGAACTCGGCCGCGACAACGTCTTCTTCCTGCACGTCTCACTCATCCCCTATCTGGCGCCGTCGGGCGAGTTGAAGACCAAGCCCACGCAGCACTCGGTGGCCGCGCTGCGGAACATCGGCATCCAGCCCGACGCCCTGGTCTGCCGGGCCGATAGGGACATCCCGGACGGCCTCAAGCGCAAGATCTCGCTGATGTGCGACGTCGACGCCGAGGCCGTCATCGCCTGCCCCGACGCCCCGTCCATCTACGACATCCCCAAGGTGCTGCACACCGAGGGGCTGGACGCCTATGTGGTGCGCCGGCTCGGGCTGTCGTTCAAGGACGTCGACTGGACGCTGTGGGGCGAGCTGCTCCAGCGGGTGCACCACCCGTCGGAGACGGTGCGCATCGCGTTGGTCGGCAAGTACATCGACCTGCCCGACGCCTACCTGTCGGTGATCGAGGCGCTGCGGGCCGGCGGATTCGGCAACGACGCGAAGGTGGACATCGTCTGGGTGGCGTCGGACACCTGCCAGACGCCGGCCGGGGCGGCCGCCGCGCTGGCCGATGTGCAGGGCGTGCTGATCCCGGGTGGGTTCGGCGTCCGCGGCATCGAGGGGAAACTGGGCGCGATCCACTACGCGCGGACGAACTTGATCCCGCTGCTGGGCCTGTGTCTGGGATTGCAGTGCGTCGTCATCGAGGCGGCGCGGAATCTTGCCGGGCTGGGCGGGGCCAACTCCGCGGAGTTCGACGCGAACGCCGCGGACCCGGTGATCTCCACCATGGCCGACCAGACCGATGTCGTGTCCGGGGTGAAGGACATGGGCGGCACCATGCGGCTGGGTTCCTACCCCGCGCGACTGGCCGAGGGCAGCCTGATCGCAGAGATCTACGGCTCCACCTCCGTCACCGAGCGGCACCGCCACCGGTACGAGGTGAACAACGCCTACCGCGCCCGACTGGAGGCGGCGGGCCTCCGCCTGTCGGGCACATCGCCCGACTCGCACCTGGTCGAGTTCGTCGAACTCGATCGTGCCCAGCATCCGTATTTCGTTGCGACGCAGGCACATCCGGAATTCAAGTCTCGCCCGACGCGTCCTCACCCGCTGTTCGCCTCGTTCGTCCGGGCCGCACTGGACTACCTGGAATCCGAGCGGCTGCCGCTGTCCTCCCGGGATGCGGCCGACGTCGACCTGCACCTGCCGGTGGCCGCGGCCGCCCGGTGAGCACGCCTGACGTCTTCTCCGTCGTCGACAGCCGGATCGCCTTCGAGGGCAGGATCGCCACGGTCCGCATCGACACCCTGGTGATGCCAGGCGGGGGCACTGCCGACCGAGAAGTGGTCGAGCACGATCGGGCAGTCGCCATCGTGGCCCTCGACGACGAGGGATCGGTGGTGCTGATCGAGCAGTACCGGCACCCGCTGCGCCGCCGGCTCTGGGAGTTGCCGGCCGGGCTGATGGACATCAGCGGCGAGTCGGCGCAGCCGGCGGCCGCCCGCGAGCTCGGCGAGGAGACCGGAGTGCAGGCCGAGCACTGGTCCGTACTGCTGGATGTGGCCGCGTCGCCAGGCTTCACCGACGAGGTGGTGCGGGTGTTCCTGGCGACCGGGCTCACCGACATCGGCCGGCAGGGCACCATCGAGCACGAGGAGGCCGACCTCCGGGTCGTCCGGGTGCCGTTGGCCACCGCGGTTCAAGCCGCGCTCGCCGGCGACATCGTCAACGCCTCCACCGTCGCCGGGCTGCTGGCCGCGGCGATCGTCGTCGGGGTCCCGCCGGCGCAGGTCCACCTGCGGGCCGGGGACGACCCCTGGACCGACACCGCCGGCACCCGCTACGACGGGCTCGGCGTGGCGCACGCTCCCGTCCTCGGTGCCAGTGGCTGACAAGCTGTCGGCATCCGTCCCGGTGGCGCAGTCGCCGACAACTGTGGATCCTCTGGAAGCCGCGATCCCCGAGGTCATCGGCGAGGGAGAGGTCGACCCGTCGCCCGCCCTCCGGTCGGCGCTGCGCGGTTACCTCGATCACCTGGCCGTCGAACGCGGCGTGGCGCGCAACACGCTCTTGGCCTACGGACGCGACCTGGAGCGCTACCTGGTCTTCTGTGCGCGTTCCGGCGTCGACACGGTGTCCGACATCCAACCGGGTCTTGTCAGCGCCTATCTGGTGTCGCTGCGCGAGGGCTGGCTGGGCCACCCCGCACTGGCGCCGTCGTCCGCGGCCCGGGCGGTGGTCGCGGTCCGCGGCTGGCACCGATTCCTGCTCGCCGAGTCGGCCACCGTCGCCGACCCCTCCGGCGACGTCCACCCGCCGGCCGCCGCCAAGCGGCTGCCCAAGGCGCTGCCCGTGGAGCTGATCACCGCAATCCTCGAATCCGCCTCCGGCGACGACGCCCGCTCGCTGCGCGACCGAGCCCTGCTGGAGTTTCTCTATGCCACCGGGGCCCGCATCAGCGAGGCCGTCGGTCTGGATCTGGACGACATGCCCGGTCCTGGCGTCGGGGTGGTTCGGTTGCGCGGCAAGGGATCCAAGGAGCGCATGGTGCCCGTCGGATCGTTCGCCGACGCGGCGATGGCGGCCTATCTGGTCCGGGGCCGTCCGGGCCTGGCGGCCGCCGGTCGGGGAACCG
The DNA here is from genome assembly GCA_964236185.1 of uncultured Nakamurella sp. Lineage (GTDB taxonomy): Bacteria > Actinomycetota > Actinomycetes > Mycobacteriales > Nakamurellaceae > Nakamurella. Next base: position 3,400 of record CAXSEW010000125.1, read on the forward strand.
CGGCGGTGTTCTTGAACGTCCGTGGCGGCCGGCTGTCCCGGCAATCGGCCTGGCAGGTGCTGCGGGACGCTGCCGACCGGTCCGGCGTCTCGAAGGACCGAGGGCCGATCTCCCCGCACACCCTGAGGCACTCGTTCGCCACCCACCTGCTCGAGGGCGGCGCGGACATCCGGTCGGTGCAGGAACTGCTCGGCCACGCGTCGGTGACCACCACCCAGATCTACACGTTGGTCACCGTCGACGCGCTGCGTGAGGTCTACGCGATGGCACACCCGCGGGCCCGCTGAGCCGGCCGGCCCGGTGCCGGATCGGTGGGTTGGTGGGCTGACCGATTCGGTGTGGGGTTCGGCAGTCGGCGGCCGCGCCCAGCGGGTCGCATTGGTCGTTTGGCGCCCGCGCCTTTACCCTGGGAGGGTCGTCGGGATGACGACAGGAGACGAAGCGGGAGTACCAGATCCGATGAGTGAGCATCGAGCGAGGTACGAGCGAATCGGCGATGAGCGCTTGGGCGAAGAGCCGTCGGCTCTGAGTGAGCATCGAGCGAGGTACGAGCGAGGAGCGGAGCGAATCGGCGATGAGCGCTTGCGCGAAGAGCCATCGGCTCCGAGCCATCCGGACGACGCCAGCTGGATCGCCGCGGGGACCGCACCGCTGGAAGTCGATCCGCCCGCCGACCCGTGCGACATCGATGCTTCGCCCGTAGTCCCGCCGCCGGCCGACTTGTCGCCCGCCGACCCGTCGGCCGCCGATCCGTTGGCCGAAGAACAAGAATCCGTCGAGGCTCTGGCCACCGGATTCGTGCCTCCCGGCTTCGTCGATCCCGAAGTGGGAGCGATGCTCGGCGATCATCCGCCGCAGGCCGGCGAGCACTTCGAGATCCCGGACTCCGAGCAGTGGGCGCACGCAGATGTGCCCGATCACCACGTTCCCGCGGCGCGGTCGGACGGGTTCACGGCACAGGTCACGCCGGCCGAGGACGAGGTCGTCCCGGCCCTGATCCCGCGACCGGAACCCGAGCCGACCGATATCGGGCCGACCGGCCGACCGCGCCGGAGCATTCCCGAGCCCGCGGTGCTGGGCTCCCACGGCCCCGCCCGGGTCATCGCGTTGTGCAACCAGAAGGGCGGCGTCGGCAAGACGACCACCACCCTCAACCTCGGCGCCGCGCTCGCGGAGTACGGCCGCCGGGTGCTGCTGGTGGACCTCGATCCGCAGGGTGCCCTCTCCGCAGGCCTGGGCATCCAGGCCCACGAGCTGGACCGCACCATCTACAACCTGATGCTGGAGCGGAACACCAGCATCACCGACGTGCTGGTGCCGACCCGGATCCCCGGTCTGGACCTGCTGCCGGCCAACATCGACCTCTCCGCCGCCGAGGTGCAGCTGATCAACGAGGTGGGCCGGGAGCACACGCTGGCCCGCGCGCTGCGGCCGATGCTGCACGAGTACGACTACGTGCTGATCGACTGCCAGCCCTCGTTGGGACTGCTCACCGTGAACGCGCTGGCCTGCGCCCACGGCGTGATCATGCCGGTGGCCGCGGAGTTCTTCTCCCTCCGCGGCGTCGCGCTGCTGGTGGACACCATCGAGAAGGTCACGGACCGGATCAACCCGGACCTGACCATCGACGGCGTGCTGGTCACCATGTTCGACGGCCGGACGGTGCACGCCAGGGACGTGGTGGCGATGCTGGTCCAGCGCTTCGAGGACGACGTCTACGACACGGTGATCGCCCGGACCGTCAAGTTCCCGGAAACCACGGTCGCCGGCGAACCCATCACCAGCTATGCACCCAGCTCGCCGGCCGCAGAGGCGTTCCGCTCGCTCGCCCGGGAAGTGATCGCGCGATGACCGCGCGGGCGGGGCTGATCACCCCGGCCGCCGTGTCGCCTGGGTCGGTTGCTGCCGGGTCGACCGGCGCCCGGCCGTCGTTCCAGGTGCGGCTGGCGAACTTCGAGGGGCCGTTCGACCTGCTGCTGCAGTTGATCGGCCAACACCGGATGGACGTCACCGAGGTGGCGCTGCACACCGTCACCGACGACTTCATCACGCACATGCGGGCGATGGGCAAGGACGTCGACCTGGGTGTGGTCACCGAGTTCCTGGTGGTCGCGGCCACCCTGCTCGACCTCAAGGCCGCCAGGCTGCTGCCCGACGGCGAGGTCGAGGACGCCGGCGACATCGATCTGCTGGAGGCCAGGGATCTGCTCTTCGCCCGGCTGCTGGCCTACCGGGCCTACCAGCAGGTGACAGTGCTGTTCCAGGAGCTGGAAGCTGCGGCCCTGCGCCGTTACCCGCGGGCGGTGACGCTGGAGGACCGCTACCTCGGTCTGCTGCCGGAAGTCCGGATCGGGCTGACGCCAACCACTTTCGCCGGGTTGGCGGAGTCGGTGTTCCAGCCGAAGGAGCCGCCGCCGACGGTCTCGCTCGACCACATCCACTCCTCGCCCGTCTCGGTGGCACTGCACACTGCGGCGCTGCGCGAGCTGCTCGGGCAGCGCGGGGTGGCCACCTTCGGTGAGCTGATCGCCGGATGCGTGGGAACGATGGAGGTCATCGCCCGGTTCCTCGGGCTGCTCAACCTCTACCGGGAGGCCGCGGTCGCCTTCGACCAGCCCGAGCCGCTGGGTGTGTTGACGGTCCGCTGGACCGGCCTGGTCACCGAGCCCGTACCGGGTCTGGAGGAGGAGTACGAATGAGTGCCCCCGAAGACCTGGCCGAGCAGCACGCGGCCGCCGCCGCCCAATCCGACGGGCTGCTCCTGCACGCAGCGGCGGTCGGGCTCGACAGCATCGATCTGCCGCTGGAAACAGATCTCGGCATCGTCGCCGAGGACGACCTGGTCGGTGCACTGGAGGCGGTACTGCTGGTCGTCGACTCACCGGTGGCCGACACGGCGCTGGCCACCGCGGTCGGCCATGGTGTCGAGAAGGTGCGGCAGGAATTGTCCGCCTTGGCGCAGCGCTATACCCAGGTCGGGTCCGGCATCGAGCTGCGTCAGGTCGGCGGTGGATGGCGGTTCTACACCCGGGACCGCTTCGCGCCGGTGGTCGAGCGGTTCGTCCTGGACGGCCAGCAGGCGAAGTTGTCCAAGGCCGCGCTAGAGACGTTGGCGGTGGTGGCCTATCGACAGCCGGTCACCCGGGCCCGAATCGCCGGTGTCCGCGGCGTCAACGTCGACGGCGTCATCCGGACCCTGGTCGCCCGCGGCCTCATCGAAGAAGTCGGGCACGACGCCGAGACCGGCGGACTGCTCTACCGCACCACCGAGCTGTTTCTCGAACGGCTCGGGCTCGTCAGCCTGGAGGACCTTCCGTCCCTCGGCCCCCTGCTCCCGGAAATAGACACCCTCGAAGATGACTGACACACCGAACAAGCGCACCACCCACCTGAAGAACACCGGCCGGATCAACCCCGGCGACCTGGATCGCGAAGAGGGCGGCGACGATGCTTCCGGAGAGGGCATCCGGTTGCAGAAGGTGCTGGCCGCCGCCGGCGTCGCGTCCCGCCGCAAGGCCGAAGAGCTGATCCGGCTGGGCCGGGTCAAGGTCGACGGTCTGGTGGTCAAGGAGATGGGTCTGCGGATCGACCCGGACAGCGCTGTGGTGCACGTCGACGGCAACCGCATCGTGCTCAAGGAGGACCAGGTCTACCTGGCCCTGAACAAGATGCCCGGCATGCTCTCGACCATGTCCGACGAGCTGGGCCGCCCGCACATCGGTCAGCTGCTGGTCGACCGGCCCGAGCGGCTGTTCCACGTCGGCCGGCTGGACATGGACTCCGAGGGCCTGCTGCTGCTGACGAACGACGGTGAACTCGCGCACCGGCTCACCCACCCCTCGTTCAACGTGATGAAGACCTACATGGCCGAGATCCCGGGACCGGTCCCGCGCGACCTGGGTCGCCGGCTGCGCGCCGGGGTGGAGCTCGACGACGGCATGGCGAAGGTCGACCACTTCGAGGTGGTCGACCTGCATGCCGGCCGGGCCGTGGTGGAGGTGGTTCTGCACGAGGGCCGCAAGCACATCGTGCGGCGCCTGCTCGGGGAGGTCGGTCACCCGGTGTCCCGGCTGGTGCGCACCAAGATCGGCGACGTCCAGCTCGGCCACCAGCGCCCCGGCACCCTGCGCAAGCTCAATCCGGTGGAGATCGCGCTGCTGTACAAGGCGGTCGGTCTGTGATCAACGCTGCTCCGCAGGGGCAACGGAATTCGATCAACGCTGCTCCGCAGGGGCAACGGAATTCTGATGCTGCTCCTTCAAGGCGCTCCAGCGGCCAGCGCAGCGGTGCGGCCGGGTCGTTCCTCATCGCCATCGACGGGCCCTCGGGGACCGGCAAGTCGACGGTCGCCCGGCGGGTCGCGGCCGAATTGGGCGCCGGCTACCTGGACACCGGCGCCATGTATCGGATGGTCACCCTCGCTGTCCTGCGTGCCGAGGTGAACCCGGTCGACGCCGCCGGGGTGACAGCAGTGCTGGAGCGTTTGACCTTCTCCTCGCCGCTGAATCCTGGCCACCAGCACCATCTGCTGTCCGGCGACGATGTCAGCGACGAGATCCGTGGCCAGCAGGTCACTGTCGCCGTCACGCCGGTCTCGGCGAATCCGACTGTCCGGGCGTGGCTGTTCGACCGGCAGCAATTGCTGGCCCATTCCGGGCGAATGGTCGTGGAGGGCCGGGACATCGGTACTGTCATCGCGCCGCACGCCGACCTGAAGATCTACCTGACCGCCGACGCCGCCGAGCGTGCCCGCCGTCGACATGTCCAGAACGTAGGCGCAGCAACGGGTCCCGGCTCGTCGACCGAGCCGCCATCCGACCTGGCCGCCGTGGCGCAGGATCTGCACCGCCGGGACACCTCCGACGCCAACCGTGCCCATGCGCCGCTGCAAGCCGCTGCCGACGCCGTGGTGCTCGACTCGTCGTCGCTGGAGGTGGCCGAGACGGTGGCCAAGGTGCTCGAACTGGCTGCGGCGAGGGGTATTTCATGAGGTGGTCCCGCCTCGGCGGGGAAGCCGATCCGACACCGGCCCACAGCGGGCACAAGGGCGTGGACCGCGGTCGCCGCATCGGGATCGCATTGTCGCTGCTCATGTATCGGCTGTCGGTGACCGGTATCGAACGGGTCCCGCCCGACGGGCCGCTGGTCGTGGTGGCCAACCACGCGAACTTCTTCGACGGGCCGGTGCTGTTCGGGCTGCTACCGCGTCGGGTGTCCTTTCTGATCAAGGCCGAGGCGGTGACCGGGCCGCTCGGCTGGTTGCTGCGCAACGTCGGCCAGTACGCCATCCACCGCGAGGTACCCGACCGGAAACCGCTGCTGGAGGCGCTGTCCCAGCTGAAGGACGGCGGCGCCATCGGCATCTTCCCGGAGGGAACGCGCGGAGACGGCCAAGTGCAGAACATCTCCGGCGGCGCAGGTTGGCTCGCTGCCCGCGCCGGGGCCACGGTGCTCCCGATCGCGGTGCGCGGCACCGCCCGTCCGGCCGAATCGCGCCGCCGGTTCCGTCCGCCCGTCCGGGTGCTGGTCGGCGAACCGTTCCCGATCCCGCTCGGCGCCGGCCGCACCGCCGTCGACGCCGCCACCCACCTGATTCGAGACCGTCTGTCGGCGCTGGTTTCCCAGCTCGACGGCGCGGTCGGCAGTACCCCTGGAGAGGAAAAGCATGGCTGAGTACGAGGATCTCGGCGAACCGGTTGCCGGCGACGGCATCTGGTCCGACGAGACGGAGTTCGCCGGCTGGGAGGACGGTGGCGACGGCGGCGAGGACGCTGGCGGTGCTGGCGTGCGGGGTG
>CAXSEW010000126.1:0-9193 GCA_964236185.1 uncultured Nakamurella sp.
GATGAAGTACCTGGTGCAGGCAAACAGGTTGCTGGAGGGCACGACAGAGGCCGATCCTGCGCTGGACGCCGCCGGCAAGCACGTGGTCATCATCGGCGGCGGCGACACCGGCGCCGACTGCTACGGCACCGCGTTGCGGCAGGGCGCCGCCTCGGTCACCCAGCTGGACATCCACGTGCAGCCACCGGTGACCCGCCATGAATCCACCCCGTGGCCGGTCTACCCGCTGCTGCTGCGGACTTCCGCGGCGCACGAGGAGGGCGGCCAACGCGTGTTCGGCGTCAACTCGACCTCGTTCGAGGGCTCGCAGACGGCGGCGGACGGCACGGTGTCCGGACGGGTCACCGGCATCCACCTGGTCGAGGGCAAGCGGGTCGGCAACGGGTTCATCCCGTCCGCCGGTACCGAGAAGCACCTCGACGCCGACCTCGTGCTGCTGGCACTGGGTTTCGTCGGGCCGGAGCGCGACGGCCTGCTGAACGAGCTGGGCGTCGACATCTCCGGACGCGGCACGGTCGGGCGTGACGACGACTACATGACCAACATGCCGGGCGTGTTCGTGGCCGGCGACGCCGGTCGCGGGCAGTCGCTCATCGTCTGGGCCATCGCGGAGGGCCGCTCGGCTGCCGCCGGCGTCGACGCCTACCTGTCCGGCGGCTCGGCACTGCCCGATCCGTTGCAGCCGAGCGCAATCGCCCTGCGGTGACCGGCCAGCGTCGTCGAGCGTGTGCGTTGCGCACGAGCGCATTCCGTGCCGGCGAGCGCGTTGCGGCTCCCTGAGCGTGTCGCGCAACACGCTCACCGGGACGCAAAGCGCGCAGCTGTGCGCCCGACTGCCGGAAGGGCGCGTCTCGCGCAGCTGAGCGCGCTGCCGCGCTCGCCGAGATGCATCGCGCGCGTGTGGTGGCTCGGCAGCGCGCACCCCCAAGGCGGCGCGACCGTTTAGTGCAGTCGCTCGCGTTCCGTCCAGCCGCTCGCACCGTTGCCCAGCCGCTCGCTGTGCGCCGCGAGCGGTTGGCGTGAAACGCGAGCGAGGAGACGGAACGCGAGTTCCCGTGAGCTCTCGACGACGGTGTGAACCCGATGACGGAATCGGTTCAGACGACGGGTTAGGCTTCGACCATGGATCGTCGCGCAAAAATCGTCTGCACTCTTGGCCCCGCCACCTCTTCCGAGGAAGCCATCACCTCGCTCATCGAAGCAGGGATGAACGTCGCCCGGATGAACTTCAGTCACGGTGACTACGCTGATCATCAGATCGTGCACGGCCACGTCCGTTCCTCGGCCGAGAAGCTCGGCAAGACCGTCGGCATCCTGGCCGACCTGCAGGGCCCCAAGATCCGGCTCGGACGGTTCGCCGAAGGCCCGCACGTGTGGGAGACCGGCAGCCTCGTCACCATCACCGTCGACGACATCGTCGGCACCGCCGACCGGGTGTCCACCACGTACAAGGGTCTTGCGAACGACGCCCGCCCCGGCGACCGTCTGCTGATCGACGACGGCAAGGTCGGCCTGGTCGTCGTGGCCGTCGAGGGCAACGACGTGCGCTGCTCGGTCACCGAGGGCGGTCCGGTCTCCAACAACAAGGGCATCTCGCTGCCCGGCATGAACGTCTCGGTCCCGGCCATGTCCGAGAAGGACATCGCGGACCTCAAGTTCGCGCTGTCGCTGGGCGTCGACTTCATCGCGCTGTCCTTCGTCCGGTCGCCGGCCGACGTCGACCTGGTGCATGCGGTCATCGACGAGGTCGGCGCCACCCGCGTGCCGGTCATCGCCAAGCTCGAAAAGCCCGAAGGCGTCGCCAATCTCGAGGCGATCGTGCTCGCGTTCGACGGCATCATGGTGGCCCGTGGTGACCTCGGCGTGGAATTGCCGCTCGAGCAGGTGCCGCTGGTGCAGAAGCGCGCGGTGCAGATCGCCCGGGAGAACGCCAAGCCGGTCATCGTCGCCACCCAGATGCTGGAATCGATGATCGAGCATTCCCGGCCGACCCGCGCCGAGGCGTCGGACGTCGCCAACGCGGTGCTCGACGGCGCCGACGCGGTGATGCTGTCCGGCGAGACCTCGGTCGGCAAGTACCCCTTCGTGACGGTCGCGACGATGGCCAGGATCATCGAGGCGGTGGAGTCCGAGAGCACCGTCGTGCCGCCGCTCACCCACGTGCCGCGGACCAAGCGCGGTGTGCTGTCCTACGCCGCCCGCGACATCGGGGAGCGGCTGGAGGCCAAGGCACTGGTGGCGTTCACCCAGTCCGGCGACACCGTCCGCCGGCTGGCCCGGCTGCACACGCCGCTGCCGCTGCTCGCCTTCACGCCGCTGGAATCGACCTGCCGTCAGCTGGCGCTGACCTGGGGCACCAAGACGTTCCAGGTGGATTCGGTGGACTCCACCGACGAGATGGTCCAGCTGGTGGACGCCGCCATGCTCGAGGTGCCGGGTTATCACGAGGGCGACACCGTCGTGATCGTCGCCGGTTCCCCGCCCAACACCTCCGGCTCCACCAATCTGATCCGCGTCCACCGCCTCGGCTACAAGGACTGAGCCCGGCGCCTCGCCGCGTTCATGAAACCGCGGCGCGCTCACCACAGTGCGCCGCGCTCACCAGCACCGCGCCGCGCTCATCCAGCTGTCGATTCTGAGGGTCCGGGACGCAGAAATCGGCACTTTGATGAGCGCGGCAATGCGACGAGGCCCGCACCGCACCGTCGGAGCGTGAGCCTGATGCACGCGCCGAGGGGCGCGTTCGACGAGGCCCGCCAGCCACTACGGTGATCCATGTGAAGCCGCAGAGCCCGCCCGCACCAGCGCCGCAGCCCGCCGACACGCCCCACCCCGCCCATCGATCGATGCCATCCGGGCCCGCGGCTGTGGCCGGACTGGTGACGCTGCTGGATCTGGAGCGATTGGAGGACAACCTCTTTCGCGGCGTCTCGCCCGAGAACTCGACCATGCGCGTCTTCGGCGGGCAGGTGGCGGCGCAGGCACTGACCGCCGCCGGCCGCACCGTTCCAGCCGACCGGCGCGTGCACTCCCTGCACGCGTACTTCTTGCGGCCGGGGGACCCCGCGGTGCCGATCGTGTTCGACGTGGACCGAATCCGCGACGGCCGGTCGTTCACCACGCGCCGGGTAGTCGCGATCCAGCACGGCAAGCCGATCTTCACCCTCTCCGGCTCGTTCCAGGAGGATCAGGCCGGCGTCGATCACTGCGACCGAATGCCCGACGTGCCGGCGCCGGAGTCGCTGCCCACCTTCGCGGACCGGGCCGCCGCGGCCTCCGCGCCGATGAAGGTGTTCAGCCAGATCCCGCGTCCGTTCGACGTCCGCTACGTCACCGATCCACCCTGGTACCCAGGGGTCCAGCCCAGACCCGAAGCCCGCAACCAGGTCTGGTTCCGTAGCTACGCCGAGTTACCGGACGACCAGCTGCTGCACGTGTGCATGCTGGCCTACCTGTCCGACCTGACGCTGTTGGACTCGATCCTGGCGACGCACGGCCTTGGCGGTTCCTGGGACACCCTCAAGCTGGCCTCGCTGGACCACGCGATGTGGTTCCATCGGCCCATCCGGGTCGACGATTGGGTGTTGTACGACACCCACTCGCCCAGTGCCTCCGGATCCCGCGGGTTGGCCAGCGGGCACTTCTTCTCCTCGACCGGCGCCATGCTGGCGACCGTGGTCCAGGAAGGGCTGGTGCGCGTCGGTTGACGCTCGGCGCGCTGGCGCTGGTGATCCTGGTCGGGATGGCCGGTCCGCTGCTGGCCACCCCACATCGACTGCGCATCCCGGTGGTGGTCGGCGAGATCCTCGCCGGTGTCGCCGTCGGGCGCACTGGGGCGGGGTGGGTCCATGCCGATGACCCGGTGCTCACCTTCCTGGCAACGGCGGGATTCGCGCTGGTGATGCTGATGGCCGGTAGCCACGTGCCGATCCTCGACCCCCGGCTCCGATCGCAACTGGGTCGCGGGGCGCTGCTCGCGGTGGGAACCGGGCTGTTGGCCGTGCCGGCCGGGCTCGGGATCGCGGCGTTCGCCGGCAACACGCACGGCTTGCTGTACGCGGTACTCCTCGCCTCGAGTTCCGCGGCGCTGGTGATGCCGGTGGTGGACGGGGCCGGGCTGTCCGGACCGACGGTCACCGCCACGCTGGTGCACGTCGCCATCGCCGACACCGTCTGCATCGTGGCCCTGCCGCTGGTCGAAGATCCAGGTCGGGCGGCTTCGGCGGCGCTGGGGGCGCTGGCCGTGATCGGGGCCGGTGCGCTGGTGCTGCTGCTCACCACGGCACTGGCTCGTTCAACGATCCGGCGGCGCCTGCAAAAGTTCTCCAAGCGCCGCCATCTCGGCCTGGAACTGCGATGGAACCTGATCCTGCTGTTCGCGCTGGCCGGGTTGGCGCAGGCCGTCGGCGTCTCGGTGATGCTGGCCGGATTCGTCTCCGGCCTCGGCCTGGCCGCCCAAGGAGAGCCGAGACGGCTGGCCCGGCAACTGTTCTCCGTCAGCGACGGCTTCCTGTCACCGGTCTTCTTCGTCTGGCTCGGGGCCGGGCTGGATCTGCGGCTGCTGGGGGACCATCCGCGCATGCTGGTGGTGGCGGCAATGCTGGCGGCCGCGAGCGTCGCCGTTCACGCCTGCGCCAGGCTGGTCGGGCAGCCGCTACCGCTGGCCGTGCTGGCGGGGGCCCAACTGGGTGTACCGGTGGCCGCGGTGACCATCGGCACCCGGAACGGGCTGCTACTGCCGGGGGAGGGCGGTGCCCTCGTGCTGGCCGCGCTGGTCAGTGTGGCGGTCACCGCGGTGGCCGCCGGCGCCGCAGCGCGCTCGTGGCCGACCGGCGACGCCGAACGAAAGTGAGTGAAGCAGTCCGGCGTGAACGAAAGTGCCCCCGGTCAGACTCGAACTGACACTAAACGGGATTTGAATCCGCTTCCTCTGCCAATTGGGATACGGGGGCAGGAAACCTGCGAGCAGGTCCGCCACAGCTTACCCGGCGGCAGACACCATTTTTCGGCACGCCGATCGATGCACCCCGGGAATGGTCACACCTGCGACAAACGGTCGCGCCCTGGCCGGTCACCGATGCACAATCAGCATCGCGTGCAGAGGTCGGGCAGCGTCACATGGCAGTCACATGCTGTCGGTAGGCTCTCTCCGCGGCCGACTCGCGGCCGTGCACCATGACCCGGAGGTTGCTGATGACGAGTCCGCGTCGCGTTCTCATTGCCGAGGACGAGGCTCTGATCAGGCTCGATCTAGCCGAGATGTTGACGGAAGAGGGGTTCGAGGTCGTCGGGGAAGCAGGTGACGGCGAGGAGGCGGTGGCTCTGGCCATCGAGCTGAAGCCGGATCTCGTCATCCTCGACGTGAAGATGCCGAAGAAGGACGGCATCGACGCGGCCGCCGAGATCGTGTCCAACCAGATCGCTCCGGTGGTGATGCTGACCGCGTTCTCCCAGCGGGATCTGATCGAGCGGGCGCGGGACGCCGGAGCCATGGCCTACCTGGTCAAACCGTTCTCGCCGGCTGATCTGCTGCCGGCGATCGAGCTGGCCGTGGCCAGGTACGCGGAGATGGTGGCCCTGCGCGAAGAGGTCTCGGACGTCACGGCGCGCCTGGAGACCCGGAAGCTGATCGATCGGGCGAAGGGTCTGCTGATGACGAATCAGAAGATGACGGAACCGGAGGCATTCCGGTGGATCCAGCGCACCGCCATGGACCGGCGGACGTCGATGCAGGCGGTGGCCCAGGCCGTGCTCGACGGGCTCGGCGCCAAAGCGTAGAGGTCACGATTGAGCATCGGTCGGCGTGGGGATGGTGAACTCCACTGGTGGCGCATAGCCTCCTGATTTGCAGGTGTCTCGTCTCCGGCCGGTCCGGGCCGCGCGGATTCATTGCTGCTGACCGGCTCGACCGACGGATGTGAGGTAGTCCGGTAACGGCACCGAAACAACTGTGCGCCACTCTGCGACGGGACGACGACAGCACCATCCTCGCTGCGCAATGTGCGTGGCAGGGTCCTATGAGGAGGACAATTTGCGAACTCGTTCGATCATCCGTGTGGTCGCCGTGGGAACGGCAGCTGCTGTCGCGCTCGCTGGTTGCGCCAGCAAGAGCACGACCACCCCCACGACATCGAGCGCGGCGGCGTCGGGTGGAGCATCGGCTTCCAGTGCCGCCCCGGCCAGCGGCGGCAAGGCGCTCGTCATCTCCACCGACCTCCCACTGCAGGGTAGTTCTGCTTCGCAGTCGGATTCGACCAACAAGCTGATCCAGCTCTACCTGGACCAGGTCGGCGGAAAGGCCGGGAACTACACCGTCAGCCTGAAGCCGTACGACGACTCGACCGCAGCCAAGGGCGCCTGGGACGATGCGGCCTGCGCCAAGAACGCGACCGACCACGTGGCGAACGCGACCGAGGTCGCCGTCATGGGCACCTTCAACTCCGGTTGCGCCAAGATCGAGGTCCCGGTTCTCAACCCGGCCGACATGTTGATGGTGTCCCACGCCAACACCAACCCGGGTCTGACCAAGAAGTGGGACACCGGAGAGCCCGACAAGTACTACCCGGCGGGCAACCGGACCTATGCCCGGGTGGTCACCACGGACGACTACCAAGGTTCCGCCGCGGCCGCCTTCGCCAAGAAAGACCTGAAGGTCACCAAGTGCTACGTGCTGAACGACAACCAGACCTACGGCCTGGGTGTGGCGAAGGCCTTCGCCGATGCCGCTGCGAAGCAGGGCATCACGATCGTCGGCACCAAGTCCTGGGACGCCAAGCAGACCAGCTACACGGCGCTGTTCCAGGAGGCCAAGACGGCCGGCGCCGACTGCGTCTACCTCGGCGGCATCTACGACAACAACGGCGGCCAGCTAATCAAGGACAAGGTCGCCGTCCTCGGTGACAACACCAAGGTCAAGCTGATGGGACCTGACGGCTTCACCGGCTACAAGGACCTGCTGGCCCTTCCGCAGTCGGCCGGCATGTACCTGACCTTTGCCGGCCTGACCACCGACCAGCTGATCAAGGCTGCCGGACCCGGCAAGAAGCTCATCGAGGCCTACACCGCCAAGTACGGTGCGGCCCCGACCGGAAGCTACCCGCTGTACGGCGTGGCCGCTGTCCAGGTCATCCTCGCCGCGATCGCCAAGTCGGACGGCACCCGCAAGAGTGTCGCCGACCAGGTGTTCTCCGGTGCGGGCATCACCATCCCGGTGGCCGAGTCGGTCACCGGCAAGGAGATCAAGATCGACCCGGCAACGGGTGACACGACGGCGAAGGACATCACCGTCGAGATCGTGAAGGACAAGGCGGAGACGTTCGTCAAGGCCCAGGCCGTCTCCTGATCTGAACCGACGATGCCTGGGCCCGGACGCTGTGCGGACGGGCCCAGGCATCGGCGTTGTGAGGTGGTAAACGTCCTATCCGTCAGCAGCCTGGACTTGCGCGTCGACCGCTCGCGAGTCCGGAAAAGGGTCTGGTCCCCATGAGCACACTCATCATCGCCGGAACCCCCCGCAAAGCCAAGGTCCGGGTCGGGCCGATGGTCGAGAAGTACGCCGGGCTCACCGTCCTGGTGCTGGGCATCGCCTGGGTCATCTGGAACGCGGTGTCCGACCCTTCCGGATTCTTCGACAGCATGGTCACCGGGGTCAACAACGGCGCCATGTACGCGCTGATCGCCCTCGGTTACACGATGGTCTACGGGATCATCGAGCTGATCAACTTCGCCCACGGCGACCTGTTCATGCTCGCGACCGTCGTCGCGGCGAACCTGACGGTCAACGTCCTCGGCGTCGGGGACCTGACGACGAAGGCCGTCCTGCCGATCCTGATCGTGCTGGTCGTCACCATGGCCTTCGGTGCGGCGGTCAACGTCGGCGCCGAGTTCTTCGCCTACCGCCGACTGCGCAGTGCCCCCAAACTCGCCCCCCTGATGACGGCGGTCGGTCTGTCCTTCGTCTTCCGCGGCATCGGTCAGAACGACCTGGTCAACGGTTCGGCACCGAAGAACTGGCCGACCATCGTGTGGGGCGGGCCGACCATCGGCAACCTGCCGCTCTACCAGTTGCTGATGGTTCTCGGCGTCACCGTCGTCCTGTTGCTGCTGATGACCTACATCGTCTCGAAGACCAAGCGCGGCAAGGCCATGCGAGCGGTGGCCCAGGACCAGGACGGCGCCCGGTTGATGGGCATCAACGTCAACGGGACCATCTCCTTCACCTTCGCTCTCGGCGGGGCGCTGGCCGGCGCGGCCGGCGTCCTCTACTTCCTGGTGCGGACCAACACCTACTACGACACCGGCACCCAGCTCGGCCTGATCGCCTTCACCGCAGCAGTTCTCGGGGGTATCGGCAATCTGACCGGTGCCGTGGTCGGCGGCCTGCTCATCGGCATCGTGCAGGCGATCAACGAAGGCGGCGCGCACGGGCTCGGGCAGCAGTGGTCGCAGTCGGTCATCTTCATCATTCTGATCGTCTTCATGGTGTTCAAGCCCGAGGGCATCTTCGGCAAGCGAACGACGGAGAAGGTGTAAGCGCACATGGCCGTTCCCACGCTTTCCAAGCCACCATCTGCCCCCTCCGCCCGGCGCCGTCAGATCGGCGAGTTCCGTTGGCCGATCGGGTACGTGGTCGTCATCGTCGGGCTGTTCCTCCTCTACCAGACGGTGCTGCCCAACGTGGCCGCCGGCCTGTCCAACGGCATCACCGGCTGGCTCCCGGTCGCCACCATCAACGAGTGCCTGATGTGGTGCATCATGGCGCTCGGCCTGAACGTGGTGGTCGGCTACGCCGGTCTGCTCGACCTCGGGTACGTCGCCTTCTGGGCGCTGGGCGGATATACCGCGGGCTGGCTGATGGCGGCGCCGTTCAACTGGACCTGGAACATCCACGTGCTGACCGCCATCGGCGGCGAAGGCACGCACATCAACTTCTGGTTCGTCATCATCATCGCCGGCGTGTTGTGCGCCTTCCTCGGCATCCTGATCGGCGCACCCACCCTGCGCCTGCGCGGAGACTATCTGGCCCTGGTGACCCTCGGGTTCGGTGAGGTGATCACCCAGTTCTTCAAGAACTCCAACGACATCGCGGGCTTCAACCTGGCCGGTGGTGACGGCGGCATCTCGATCATCGACCCGATCGGGACCGGACCGTTCACCTACGCCGGCGTACCGCAGAAGTTGCTGAACAACTCCG
>CAXSEW010000127.1:0-9045 GCA_964236185.1 uncultured Nakamurella sp.
GTTGACATCCAGCCGGCCTCCGGCAATCAACGGGCGGGCGGTCGATAACCTGGCCGACATGACCACACCGCCGCCAGACCAGCCGCGACCATTGGGCCGGACCGGACTCATCGTCACCGCCCTGACGGTGGGCACCTCGGCGCTGGGGAACCCGGATCGGGTGGACGAGACAGAGGCGCAGCGCACCCTCGCGTTCGCACTGGACGGCCCGTGGACCATCGACACCAGCAACGACTACGACGACAGCGAGGCACGGATCGGCCGGGCACTTGTCACACTCGGCGGGCACAGGACTGGCGGGCACCCCGAACGGCTGCTGGCGACGAAGGTCGATCCGGTCGAGGGCAGTGCCGACTTCTCCGGTGGCCGGGTCCGGGAGTCGGTGCGGGAGAGCATGAATCGGCTCGGCGTCGACCACCTGGACCTGGTGTCCCTGCACGACCCCGAACGCATCCCGTTCGAGGTGGCGATGGCGCCGGACGGCCCGGTGCGGGCCCTGCTGGAGCTCCGGGACAGCGGTGTGATCGGCCACCTGGGCGTGGCCGGCGGGCCGATCGGACTGCTCCGGCAATTCGTCGGCACCGGCCATTTCGAGGCGGTCGTCACCCACAACCGCTACACGCTGGTCGACCGGTCTGCCGGACCGTTGCTCGACCAGTGCGCCGAGCAGGACGTCGCCGTCTTCAACGCGGCCCCGTTCGGGGGCGGCTTCCTCACCGCCGGAGCCGATGGGCCGCACAACTACTGCTACCGACCGGCGACCCGGGCCCGCCTGGCGGCGCGGCAGGCGATGTCGCACTTGTGCACCGCATACGGCGTCGACCTGGCCACCGCGGCACTGCAGTTCAGTCTGCGGGATCCCCGGATCACCTCCACCATCGTCGGCATGTCCAGCCGGAAGCAGCTGGAACAGTCGGTGCAGCGCGCCACCCAGCCAATCGCGGAGGATTTCTGGCCACAACTCGAGGAGTTGGCGCCGGCGCCGGACGAGTGGCTGGGGCCCGACGCCTGACCTGCGCTACCGTGCTCGATGTGCCCTCCGACCTCGCCCTCAAATTGATGAACGCGGCGCATCGAGCCGCCATCCGATTGAGTTTCGGCAAGCTGGGCTGGTCGGCCATGGACATGCCGGTGCTCGAGCTGACCACCGTCGGGCGCAAGACCGGCCAGCCCCGGACGGTGATGCTCACCTCGCCACTGCAGCGGGGCTCGACCTACGTCGTGGTCGCCTCCCGTGGCGGTGACGACCAGCCGCCGGCCTGGTTGGGCAACCTCATCGCGCATCCGGAGGTGCAGGTAGCCGTCGGCGGCAGCCCGCCGAAACCTATGCACGCCCGGGTCGCCACCGCGGCCGAGCGAGCGGAGCTGTGGCCCACGGTGATCGCCGACCACACCAGGTACGGCGGGTACCAGAGCAAGACCACCCGGGAGATCGCACTGGTGCTGTTGGAGCCGGCTCGATGAGCGACGTGCCGCCGGTGGACCTGCTGTCGGGCGACCTGCGGCCCGGGATCAGCCGGCCCGGGTACGACCGCACCCTGGTCACGCCCGGCATCGCCCACATCGGGGTCGGCAACTTCCACCGGGTCCACCAGGCCCTGTACATCGACCGGTGCCTGCACCTGGCGGGCCAGAGCGACTGGGGCATCGTCGGTATCGGCCTGAGCGACACACCGGCGGGTCGCGCGAAGGCGGCGGCGTTCCGGGCCCAGGACAACCTGTACACGGTGACCGAGTACGACGTCGATGGCACCGGCAGCACCCGGGTCATCGGCGCGATGGTCGGCTACCTGCATGCGCCGACCGACCCGGAGGCGGTGCTGGCGCAGCTGGCGGACCCAAGGATCCGGATCGTCTCCCTCACCATCACCGAGGGCGGATACCAGATCGACGAACGGACCGGCGATCTCGACCTCGACCACCCGGACATCGCCGCCGATCTGACGAATCCTCTGCCGCGCAACGTGTACGGCTACCTCACGCAGGCGCTGCGCCGGCGCCGGGCAGCCGGCGTGCCGCCGTTCACCGTGGTGTCCTGCGACAACCTGCGCGGCAATGGCGACACCACCCGCCGCGGGCTGCTGGGATTCGCCCGGGCCAAGGATCCGGCGCTGGCGGACTGGTTGGCGGACAACGTGTCGTTCCCGAACAGCATGGTGGACCGCATCGCTCCGACGGTGACAGACGACGTGCGGGCGAAGGTGGTTGCGACGAGCGGACTGTCGGATGCTCTGCCGGCCGTCGCGGAGACCTACCTGCAGTGGGTGGTGCAGGACGACTTCCCGACCGGGCGGCCGGCGCTGGATCTTGTCGGCGTCCAGCTGCGGGACGATGTGGCGACATTCGAGGCGGTCAAAGGGCGGATGCTCAACGCCTGCCACATGTTGCTCTCCTACCCGGGCCTGCTGATGGGCTACCGGTACGTGCACGAGGCCATGGACGACCCCCGGCTGGTGGCCCTGCTGCAGCAGTTCCTGGACCGCGACGTCATCCCGTACGTCGAAGGACCGCCGGGCGTCGAGCTTTCCGACTACGCGAGGAGCATCCTGCAGCGATTCGCCAATCCGGCGGTCGGTGACCAGCTGCTCCGGATCGCCAGCGACGGCGCGTCCAAGATCCCGACCTTCCACACCAGGACGATCTCGGTACTCGTCGAAGGCGGGTTCGATGTCCGACGGGAAGCGTTGCTGCTGGCCCTGTTCCGCCGCTACCTGGGCGGTATCGACGACATCGGAACCAGTTTCGAGGTGCTCGAGCCGCAGCTGAGCGAGCAGGACCGGCGGCTGCTGGGCTCGGCGGATCCGGTGGACGCCTTGCGGAGCCGGCCGTTCGCCGCGCTGGGACTGGACAGCCGGCCCGAATTCGTGACGACGTACCGGGAGCTGGTCGGGAGGCTGGACCGCGACGGCACCGCCGCCACGATCGCCGAGCTGGTCCGAGCCTGAGCCGACGTCCGGGCCAGCTGACCGCCGCTACCCGCGCAGGGCGGAGGCGAAGATGCCGGGAAGCTTCGCCCAGCCCGGGCGGGCCGCGAACTCGGTCAACCGGCGCCCGGTGACCGCAGCGGTCTTGTTCGTGACGAACCACGGCGGCCGCGGAGACAGCGTGAAGCCGGCGCCGAGCGATCGGTGCGATGGCCGGAACGGCCCGCGCACCACCGTGCGTTCCACGCCGTCGAGCAGCATTGCGTTGTGGACGACGCCCATCCCGCTCTGCACGTCGGTCAGCGAGGCGCCAGGGAACGCACCCCAGGTGGCCCGCGCCGTCAAGAAGGCGAAACCCGTCCAGGTGTTGACCGCGATCGCGCCGTAGTGCAGGTCAGCCAGGGCCTCGTCGAAGGCAGCCCCGGCCGCGCGCAGGGTCCGCGGAGCGATCAGCACGTTCACACCCAGCGTGCCGGCGAAGAGCTCGTTCGCCAGCTGGACGGCTGCGCGCAGGAAAGCCGCTCCGGTACCGGGAATCTCGGTCACCGCCAGCACCGGCGCGAAATACTCGGTGATCAGCGCTTTCTCGCCGGCCGAGGGCGGCACCTGCACCAGCAGCCGGCCGCCGGGCAGCGACTCCGCCTGCGGGTAGGACGCTTTCGCGGAGTCGACCCGGCCGTCGCTGCCCGGGTAGTAGGCCGGGCGGACCGGCGCACCGGACAGAGCTGCGCGCAGTTCGGTGAGGAACGCCTGTCGCTGCGGCCAGTCCGCGGACAGCAGCACGCCCTGCCCGGCGATGCAGTTGTAGCCGCCGTTGTGCAGGCGTTGGGTGGCGACGTGCTCCGCCTGGAACTTCAGGTCCGCCTTCGACCACTCCCCCGGCACCACGATGATCGGCGATACCCCGCCGAGCTCACTGGTGATCGGCTTGCGCAGCAACGGTTCCGCGGCATCCCGCTGCACCAGCGCGCGCCGGGCGGCACCCTCCAAGCCGGGACCGAAGACGATGGCGTCGTGGCTGGCGGCACTTCCGGTGATATGGACGTGCCCGACGCTCGGGTGATGCACCAGGTACTGACCCTCGTCCGCGCCGCCGGTGACGATGCGCAGCAGTCCGGCCTCGACCAGTGGCGCGAAGGCGCGCTCGAAGACCGGCAGCAGCGGGTCGGTGACCGGGTTCAGCTTCAGCATCGAGACCTGGTTGTGCGCGTACAGCTCGTAGAGCACGTCCAGCGGCGGGATAGCGGTGATGTTGCCCGCGCCCAGCACCACACCGACGCCGCCGCCGACGGTCGGGGTGCGCTGGCCGAGACCGGCGCGGCTGCGGGTCTGATCCGGCGTCACGCCCGGCTGCATCCAGACCTCCGCCGTGAAGCCGTTCAACAGGAGCTGGTCGAAGATGTTGTGCGGCAACACCTTCACCGTCACGCGGCCGCCCGGGGCCGTGCCGAGCGAGAAGCCGTCCACCGGACTGCGTCCGGCTTCCAGCGCCAGCAGCGTGTCGGCGAGGGCATTCACCGCGGTGAGCACCGCATAGGGACCGGACAGCCACTCCTCACCGACCAGCGGCGAATGTGCAGGCAGTCCCTTGATCCGGGCGGCGACCTCCACCCACACCGTCGCCTGCGCGGCGATCGAGGTCGACAGCGCCTCCAGCAGGGCCCGCCGCGCACCGAGGTCGAGGGCCGCCCATCGCTCCGCGCCCGCGGTCAGATCCGACAGTGCTGCGTCCATCTGCTCGGTACTGGCGTCCGATACCTGAGTCGTCATGGTGACCTGCTTCCGCATTCGCGGCCGCCGACTCCGCGAGGGCTCCGGCGACCGACCTTCAGCCGTCCACTGTGCCACCTGGTCGCACCGGCTGCGGCGCAGGCGACCGCGGCTGCTCTGCCGGTGCCCGCTGTGCGCCGATCCCGGCGATGACGACCAGCACCACCCCGACCAGCTGCGCCAAGGACAGTCGCTGGTGCAGCAGAACCAGCCCCAGGACGGTGGCCACTGCAGGTTCGACCGCCATCAGCGTGCCGAACGCGGCGAGCGGCATGCGGCGCAGCGCCCACAGCTCGAGGACGTAGGGCAGTAGCGGGACCAGCACGGCCACCCCCAACCCGATGACGGCCGTGCTGATGGTCAGTCCGCGAACAGCGGCCCCGGCACCGATCGGCGCGGTCACCAGGGCCGCGGTGGTCAACGACAGGGTGAGTCCGGTCAGCCCGTCCAGCCGGCGCCCCACCCGCTGGGTGAGCAGGATGTAGCAGGCCCAGCCGACGGCCGCCCCGACCGCGAAGCCGATGCCCAGCAGGTCGAGCTGCCCGGCCCACGGTCGGGTCAGCGTCAGCACGCCGAGCAGCGCCAGCGCAGGCCAGACCAGCGCCGACCGTCGGTGCGCCCGCACCGCCGCCACGCTGAGCGGGCCCAGGAATTCGATGGCCACGGCCGTGCCCAGCGGGATCCGGGCCACCGCCTCGATGAAGAACACCATCATCAGGCCGGTCACCGCGCCCAGCCCGAGCGTTGTCAGCAGTACCCCGCGCTGCAGGCGACCGACTCTGGGCCGGGTGAGCGCCAGCAGTACGAGGGCGGCGAAGGCGAGCCGCAGCCAGGCCGTCCCGGCGGGCGAGAGCGCCGAGAACAACCGCGTGCTGAGCGCTGCGCCGAGTTGGACCGACACCATGGCGACGACGGCGCCAGTCGGGGCTGCAAGCTTCATGCCATCAGTCAACGGCTTCAGAGCGTGCACGTCCAGCGGCGGTTCAACAAGTATATGTTCACCGTTCGTGGACAATGGTTGGATGGATTTGGACAAGCTGAGAGCGCTCGTGGAGCTGTCCCACCGCGGCACCATGTCTGCGGTAGCCGCCGCCACCGGATTCGGCACGTCGGCCGTCAGCCAGCAGCTCACCGCACTGCAACGTCAGGTGGGTGTGCCGCTGATCGAGGCGGACGGCCGGCGGGTGCGGCTGACTCCGGCGGGCCGGCGACTGGCAGAGCACGGCTGGGACATCCTGGCCGCCGTCACCGCAGCGCAACTGGACGTGGCGGCGCGGGCAGATCCGCACGGGCCGGTCCGCATCGCCGGCTTCGCGTCGGCCCTTTCGGGCGTGCTGATCCCGGCCGTCGCCGAGCTGGCCCGCCGCTACCCGGCCGTCCGGCTCGAACTGCAGGAGGGCGAGCCACCCGAGGTGCTCTCGCTGCTCGACGACGACTGCATCGACCTCGGGTTCGTCTACGACTACACGCTGGTGCCCCGAGCGTGGCGTCACCCCGGAACCCTGCTGCACACCAGCCCGATGGTGCTGGCGGTGCCGGAGCGCGCGGTCGTTCCGGACCGGATCAGCACCGCCGAGGACCTCACCTCGCTTCGCGAGGAACGCTGGATCGCCAACTCTCGGGATTCGGGGGACGACGAGCTGACCGAGCGGCTGTGCGCCCTGGCCGGGTGGATGCCGACGATTGCGCACCGCGTGGACAGCCTCGATCTGGTCGTCGATCTCGTGCTGGCCGGGCAGGGGGTCAGCGTGCTGGTCGCCGACGCGCCGCAGGTCGGCCGGGTCCGCACCGTGCCACTGGACGTGGCCGGCGTCCGCCGCCGGATGTGGAGTGTTCAGCGGGCCGGGTCCGGCGCCTGGCCCGCGACCCGGGCGGTGCTCGATTACCTCGTCGAGAAGAATCGAAGCGGCGAGGGGCGAGAATCCATCGGTGACGGGCTTTCCCGGCCCAGCACCTGAGTATGACGGCGACGACCGACCCATCGAAAGGACAGCTCATGACAGACACCGTCACCAGCCGCGAATGGCACCTGGCGCAGCGACCGACCGGCATGCCCACCGCCGCGGACTTCCGGATGGAGCAGGTGCAGGTTCCCCGGCCGGCGGACGGAGTGCTGGTGCGCAACCTCTTCCTGTCCGTCGACCCGTACATGCGGGGCCGGATGAACGACGTCAAGTCCTACGTGCCGCCGTTCGTGCTGGACGAGGTGATGACCGGCGGAGCGCTCGGCGAGGTGGTCGAGTCGGCCGACGAAGGGCTTTCGCCCGGCGATCTCGTGCTGCACAACTACGGCTGGCGGGAGTTCGCGACCGGACCGGCAGCACACTTCTGCAAGGTGCAGCCAGTCGAGGGAGTGCCGGCCAGCGCGCACCTCGGTGTACTGGGCATGGTCGGGCTGACCGCCTACGTCGGCTTGCTCGACATCGCCGCCATGAAGCCGGGCGAGGTGGTGTTCGTCTCCGGCGCGGCCGGTGCTGTCGGTTCCCTGGTCGGGCAGGTCGCGAGACTCAAGGGCGCGTCGCGGGTCATCGGATCGGCCGGTAGCGACGCCAAGGTTGCCGCGCTGACCGACAGGTACGGCTATGACGCGGCTTTCAACTACCACGACGGCCCGGTGCACCGGCAGCTCGCGGAAGCCGCGCCCGACGGCATCGACGTCTACTTCGACAACGTCGGCGGTGAACATCTGGAGGCAGCCATCTACGCGTTCAAGCTGTTCGGCCGCGCCGCCATCTGCGGAGCCATCTCGGCCTACAACGCCACCGAGCCACCGGCGGCGCCGCGCAACCTGGCATTGATCATCGGCAAGGGCGTCAGCCTCACCGGATTCCTGGTCGGTCACCACGCCGACCGGGCCGCCGCCGTCACCGCCGAGATCGGCGGCTGGGTGGCCAGCGGTGAGCTGGTCTACGAGGAGACGGTGGTGCGTGGCGTGGAGAACACCCCGGCCGCGTTCCTGGATCTGCTGGGCGGCGCCAACACCGGCAAGATGATCGTCGCGCTGAACTGATCGCGCGTGCTCCCTGTGCCGCAATTTGGACGACGTCCGACCTCAGCGCCGACCAGGGTGGCGGCGGGCGATGGCGATCGTCGGCGCGGAGGCGAGGGCGCACCACACCGGACAGGGCGACATGGGCACCGCTGGCACAATGAAGCACAGTCGATCTCGACCGCGCGATCCGCTGCCGCACCGTAGGAGTGCCATGATGACATCCGCCCTGCCCGCCGCCGCTGCCGGCACCTTTGCTTTCGGCGGCAACCTGACGATCAATCGGCTGGGTTACGGGTCGATGCGCCTGTCGGGGCCGAACATCATGGGGCCGCCGCGGGACCGCGACGAAGCGATCGCCGTGTTGCGGGAGGCGGTGGCGTTGGGCGTCAACCACATCGACACCAGCGACTTCTACGGACCTTTCACGGTCAACGAGCTGATCAGGGAAGCTCTCCACCCCTATCCCGACGACCTGGTGCTGGTCACCAAGGTCGGTGCTCGTCGGGATGCGAGCGGCGCCTGGCTGCCGGCCCTGTCGGCGGACCAGCTCACCTCGGCCGTGCACGACAACCTGAACCACCTGGGTGTCGACTCCATCCATGCCGTCAACCTGCGGATGGCGGATGCCACCGGCGGCGTGCTGCGCGAGGGGTCGCTGGCCGAGCAGTTCGAGGTGCTCGCCGGCCTGCAGCAGCAGGGCCTCATCCAGCACCTCGGGGTCAGCAACGTGGGCCGCGACCAGCTGATCGAGGCACAGTCGATCGCGCCGGTCGCGTGTGTGCAGAATGCGTACAACGTCGCGCTCCGCGACGACGACGAGTTGGTGGACCACTGCGCCGCAGAGGGCATCGCCTTCGTGCCGTTCTTCCCGCTCGGCGGTTTCACGCCGCTGGCTGCCGAGCAGTTCAGCGCAGTGGCCGGGCAGGCCGGTGCCACCACCATGCAGCTGGCGCTGGCCTGGCTGCTCCAGCGTTCCCCCGCCATCCTGTGCATTCCCGGCACCTCCAGGGTTGCCCACCTGAGGGAGAACCTCGCCGCCGGCACGGTGGAGCTTTCGGCTGACCAGCTGGACGAGCTCGACCGGTTGGCCCAGTGACCAGCACCGGCAACGACTGGTCCCGCCGCGGCGTGCTCGCCGGCTCGGCAGCGGCGCTGCTGGCCTGCGCGGCGTGCGGATCCAATGCCGGCAATCCGGCGACGACGGCACCGCCCACCGACGGCGCGGGTACGACCTCGGCCGATGGGCCGGGCCCGCTGGCCAAGGTGTCCGCCATCCCGGCCGGCTCCGGGCTGGTCGCGGTCGGCGCGAGCGGCCCGGTACTGCTGGCTGACTCCGGCGGCAAGGTCGTCGCCCACAAA
>CAXSEW010000128.1:0-9002 GCA_964236185.1 uncultured Nakamurella sp.
GCCTACTACAGCGCCGACGTCGTCGCCGCCGCCCGCCGCGGCGGCGCCCACTTCTGGCATCACCGCCCGGAAGGACCGCGCTGTCACCACGGCGATCGCCGCGATTCCTGATGACGGGTGGGTCAAGATCCGCTACCCGAAAGCGATCTTCGACGGGGAACTCGGGCAGTGGGTGTCCGACGCCGAAGTCGCCGAGATCGGTTACACCGCGTTCGCATCACGCGGAAAGACCGGTCAGGTCACGGCCCGGTTGATCGTCCGGCGGGTCCTCGGGCGCCAACCCCGCCCACGTCACGACCAACGAGCAGGGCGAACTGTTCCCGGTCTGGCGACACCACGCGGTATTCGCTGCAGGCCGAGGCCGACCACCGCCGCCACGCGATCGTCGAACAGGTCATCGCCGATCTCAAGAGCGGACCGTTGGCCCACGTGCCGTCGGGCTCCTTTACGGCCAATTCTGGGTGGCTCGTCCTGGCTGCGACGGCGTTCAACCTGACCAGGGCCGTCGGCGTCGCCGCCGGCGGCAGCCACGGCAAAGCGGTCACCGCGACCATCCGTGGGCAGCTGATCAGCATCGCCGGCCGGATCACCCGCTCCGGCCGCCGAGCCACCATCCGATTACCGACCAACTGGCCTTGGGCCAGCGGGTTTCAGAAACTGGCCACCGCCAGCATCGGACCGCCCACCCGAACCTGACCAACACTCAAAGCCCGAAACGGCCCGAAGAACCAACGGAGAACCCCGGACCAGCCGGTCAACCAGCCGTGCCACCAACCAGCAGAACCCGATACAAGATCAACTCCACGTCCACAAGATCAACTATTCAGCAGGGGAGCGCATCCGGGCTTAGATAGGTTATCGGCGGTCGAGCTGGTCGCACGGTGCGGTGACCCAACCTGAGCCGGCAAGAGCTTAGACTCGCGATGGTCGACCATTGCCAAGCGGATCGCTTTCGTCGGCAGGTGCGCTACGGACATTTGGCGCCGGTGACGACGATTCAGCCGTCTTCTGCGGGTCCATCCGCTGACGGCAGTGCCGCTTGTGCGGCGGATGGCAGTTGAGTTCACGACGTGACGATCTGGACCAAGTCCGTCGATGTTGTCGACCCGGAGACCGCGGCTCAACCTCTTGGTCACCTGATGTCGTCACAGTGACGGTTTCGGGGGTATCCGTCGCCTTCTCAATCGGTGTCATCGACGGTCACTTTCAGCCGCGCTCCGCGCTCCAGACATCCGCCTTCATTGCTTTGATCGATTGCGAGATACTGGCGGAGGCGCGAGGGATCTTCGTCTGTAGGTTGAAGGAGGCTGTGGATGGCCGAACTGGAAACTTCCACAAGGCTTGACGTCCTCGAGTTCGCCCACAGCATCGGATCGCAACCGACATTCGCGGCGTTCATCGACACCGCTCTGGCCGAGCTTGGACGGCTAGTGGACGCGCAACTGGTGACGTTCAACCGGATGGACATGTCCAGGGGTGGAGCCACCGTGATCACCAGGCCCTTTCGTTCCGAACTGGTGGTCGCCGCGGACGACGTGGGCAGAATGCTGCGCGAGCACCCGATCTTCATGTGGGCGCCGCAACAGCTGGTGTGGCCGGTCGTACGGCTGAGCGATGTCGCCACCCGGCAGCAACTGCAGAATTCGCCCTTGTACCGCGACGTTCTACTCCCGGTCGGAGCCGCATACAGCGTCTTCATCTTTGTTTCCTCCGCGCAGAGCAACCAATGGGTGTATTTCGTGGCGAACCGACCTGACCGTGACTTCGCCGACGACGCCGTCGAGGTTGCTGCGATGCTGCAGCCGGTACTGGTCGCGGCGTTGGCCCGCTGGTCAGAAGCGCAAGCAACACCACCGGTGGTCCGATTGACGACACGGGAACGCGCAGTGTTGGGCTTTCTCGCTACAGGACTTACCGCAGAGGCAATGGCGCGAGCGCTGCAATCCCAATCCGCGACGGTCCGGAAGCATCTGCAGAACACCTACCGGAAGCTTGACGTGCAGGACCGCCTCGGCGCAGTGATTCGCGCAAGGGAACTCGGAATCCTCAACGAAGAAGATTTCACCGCCGAATTCGTGCAGAAAATTCAGGTCCCGATGCCTACAGTCGCCTTGTTCCCCACGAATGCGCCTTCGGACGGGAAGCCCTGATCGGTGCTCCGCAGGTTCGTTGATGACTTCCGGGGATCTAGAGCGGCCGTTGCCGCCGGCTCGGCGGCCGCGCTCCGGCACTCCATCGCCGTCCCTGCGATGTACGCGTAAGCGCGTATATCGCGGCAGCGCTCGCTGCGGAACGCTGTGCCGGGGGCTTTCGCCCTGTGACGCTTGATCGGAAAGGTGGCCAATATGCGGTCGTCTGACATGAGCCGACGTGTACACCCGACCGCGCCGGTCATCGAATGTGCGCTCCCGGGTCCCCGCCAGCACCGGTTCAGCTGGCAAGGCGCTCGGTGATGCCCACGCCAGACTCCCCTGCTGTCATGCCACGACAGCGAGCCGCAGGAGGTCGCAGACGCCGTGTCCTGCCAGCGGCGGTAGCCGCCACCGTGTGGTGCGTCATCGTGTCGGTGACACCACCGACCGGAGCCTTCGCCGCCACATCCGGAACTGTCGCAAGTCAAGCGGCTGCGAGTTCGACGCCCGGTGTGACCGGCGAGGCTGCCACCGCATCGCCCGCCAAGACATCCGCTGCAGCGGTCGCTCCGACCACGGGTCCATCAGGAACCGGGATCTGGTCGGTGACCGACATCGGGGCACCGACCGGAACCAGCAGCGCCGCCTTTGCGGTGGCCAATAACGGTTTCGTTGCCGGAGATGCTGGATCAACGGCGGTCGACGACCTGCTGCGCAACGGTCAGCCCGTGATCGGAGCGCCTCGCACCCCGATGACGTCATTACCGACCTTGCACGGCCGCGGACGGGTCAACGGTCTGGGTACCGCAACGCCGGGGGGCGCACCGATGGCGGTAGGCCAGCAACTCGACCACAATGAAACCGGCAGCAACATCCCTATCACGCACGCCGTCTACTGGGCGACGCCGACCACAACGGCTGTCGACCTGACGCCGGACTGTTCCGGATACTGTGCCGCGAACGCCCTCGCCGGCAAGTATGTCGTCGGCATCGCCCAGACGACGACGTCCACCAACACCGCCTTCTTCGAGAATCTGGGCCTGAGCGTGCCGATCAGGGGTGCGTTGTCAGCGCCGCCCGGTGGCCACTCCATCACCGCCAGTGCAATCGCACTCGACCTGTCCTCGCCGACGAAGCCGACCCCCAGGATCGTCGGTCAAGCGGCGATGCCGAACGGAACCTCGACCTCCGCTGTGGCAGTCCTCTGGCCGAGCGCCGGCCAGTTGCCCGTGCCGCTGTTCGAACCGCTGACAGCATCGACGGCAACCGCTATCGCGGAGCAGACCGACGTCACCGGGTTGAGCGACACCCCGCTGGACCTCCGTCGTGCACTGGCGGTCGGGTACGGCCAGCGAGCGGGCATCACCACGGCGTTCACCGTCATGGTGCGTGCCGGTGTACCGGATGCCTCTTCACTGCGGTGGCTGCCCGCGCCGTCCGGTTCCGTCGCGACCAGAGCGTGGGGCGTCAACGCCCACGGCGACGTGGTCGGTGAAGCACTGGACGCAGCGGGCAAACCCAGCCAGGCACTTCTGTGGCGAGGCCCGGCCAACGGTGAGAAGAAGGCGCAGATCCTTTCCACCCTGGCGGTCGGCGCGGGTTGGGACGACCTGACCAGTGCTCGGTCGATCAACAACGCGGGTGAGATCGCGGGAATCGGACACCGTGGCGATGACGATCGCGGGTTCCTGCTCCGACCACCGCCCATCGTATTCGTGCCAGGAGTTTCCCGGAACGGTTCTTGCCGATCCGACAGACCAAGCACAGTGGCTGGGCTCGGGCACGGTCTCGCCGTGGAATTGCGGAAAGGACCGGCTGGCGCTGGCCGACGACTTTCCCACCGCCGGGCATGCGTCTCTCACGCCGATGTACCCCTCCCACGTTTTGAGCGACGACGGCTGCGGCGTGGTGAAAGGCGCATTGGGCGGAATCATTCGGGCCGATTCCTACTTCGGTTTCGAGCACATCCTTCGGCAATGGGGGTACACGCTCTACACGGCGAGCCGAAGTGCCTTCACCGCAGCTGATCCACGTAGCGCTGCAGGGTGCGACTCGTCGCAGCAGCGCGACGATCCACAGGTCTTCGAATTCCCGTACGACTGGCGTCAGGACAACGTGGCCATGTCGTTACCGCTGCTCCGAAATTACGTGGACGGCTGTGTTCGGGCGAAGTTCTACCCCGACGGAAAATTGAACGTGCTCGCGCATTCCATGGGCGGCCTGCTCTCCCGCGCCTATCTGATCGCCGATGGGAACAGGTCCCGAGTCGAGCATCTGGTAACCATCGCGACGCCATGGCTAGGAGCGCCCAAGCTCATGTACGTCCTGATGGACGGCACTTTCATTCCGAAAGCCGCATACGGCGACGCACTGCGACGCGCCCTGGTCACCATGCCGGCCCCCGCCCAACTACTGCCCAGCCCGCAGTACTGGCGGGTCGCCGGCCAGCCCTTCGGTCCCCGGAGCTCGTCCCGTGGCTGGCAGGCCGACGACGAATACCGATGGCTGGCCACCACGAAACCGTTCAGCAGCTACGACGTCGTCGGCAGCGCACAGCGACTGCAGCAACTGATCGGCACGAGCGGACCGGTGGGCCATCTGGCCGCCGAATACGACACGGCCATCTACGGCAGTGAAACGGACGCGCCCGACACCATCACCGGTGTCTCCTGGTGGCAGGCGCCGACCGGATGCGCGTTGCCCGTCAGCGGCAGTCAACTCGAGCGAAGCGTGGTGGACTGCGACTGGAGCGGGGTGTATCCGAAGCCCAGATTCGGCGCTGGCGACGGAACCGTCCCGGCGCCGAGTGCGGCGCGAATCGGCCCTTATGGCGACGTGAATCCCCCAGGCACGCAGGTGATCCGCTGTCAGGGCCCCGCGACAGGTAGTGGAACGGGCACCACGGGCCAGCCGGTCGGCGGTGTCTCGCACACCCACCTACCGGGCAATCCCGAAGTCATGGACGCCGTGATGGGAGTGCTCGACAGCACCACGGGCGGCGGGTTCGTACCCGGCCCGCAATGTTCCCAACAGCAACCCGGGGCAGCGCCGGCAACCCGGGCACCGGCCGATGTTGCAGCGGTCGCCGGGACCTGGCACGGCACCCTGACCTCAACGGCGGGGCTCACCGTGACCGACCCCACCGGACACTATGACTCGCTGGTACCACCCGAGACAGCGACAGACCTGTGGCCGATGTCCGGCTCGGACCTGGCGGTCGATCCTGATCACCCCAGAGTCGCGGTATCCCTGACCCCACCGGCCACCACGACATGGACCTTGACGTTCACCGGTGCCGGATCACCGGTCTCCGTCGATCTCGCCCACGACACCCCGGCCGGCGCCGACCGGGCCGTGCGATGGCTGGACATACCCATCCCCCCAGGCGCCGCTGCGTCCCTCACGCTGACCGCAAGCGGGCACGGACAACTGACCTACGACAGCAACGGTGACGGTTCCCCCGACGCCACCGCCGTACCGGTTGCCGACCTCACGGGAAAGGCGGCAGCCGATACGACGCCGCCGGTCAGCACAGTGTGCCGACCAGAAGCAAGCTCCGGGCAATACACGGTCGTAGCGGACGACGGTCCCGACGGGGTCGGCGGGGGCGCCAGGTTCGCCTCGACGGACGGCACCCATTTCGCGCGCGTGTCCGGGGCGCTGACGCTCGACCCGACCGCCACGCCGACCCTGTGGACCTACGGCCAGGACGCCAACGGCAACCGCGGTCCCGCGCAACCCACCGTCCTGAGCTCCGTTCCGCAAGGTGCCGTCGCGGCACTGAGCACCACCGATACCTCGGCCGTTTCCGACGCCGCTCAAGGTAATACGCGGTTCACCGCCCACCTGCTCTGCCCCGGAGCAACGGCAACAACAGCCACCATCGCAACAGCAGCCGGCACCGCTCTTCCCGGTGAGGACTACACCACCACCACTGCGGCAGTCACCCTGACAACGGCAACGCCGTACCAGGACTTCACGGTTCCGGTAATGGCGCACAGCGTCTACCGCGGTGTACGGCATTTCACCGTCTCACTCACCGGGCCCGGTCTCACCGCCCGTCCGGGACAGGTGGCCGGCGAGATCTGGTCGGCTCGCCGGGCACCCACCGCATCAGCCGGCGACCTGGTGGTCCGACAACCGTTGGCCGGCAGCACCACTGCCCGGATCCAAGTCCGCCTGGACCGCACGTCGGCAGTCAGCGCGGTGATCAACTGGACGACCGAGGACGGGTCCGCCAGGTCCGGTATCGACTACGACGCGGCATCGGGCTCACTGTCGATACCAGCCCTGCAGACCACAGGCACGATCCAGCTGAGGGTGCACGGTTCGGCGTCCCTCCATCCGGACCGGGTGTTCAACGTCCATCTCGAGGCAGGCACCGACGTCGTGGTCGGCCGGCCGACAGCATCGGTCACCGTGATCGCGCAAGCCGTGCCGGGCGCACCCGTCCTCTCGGGCGCGGCGGCTTCGGCAAAGTCCACCCTGAGCTGGGCAGCGCCCAGCGCAGGCAGCGCACCGATCACCACCTACACCCTCTATCGGGCCGCAGCGGCATCAGGCGCCCAGACTCAGCTGGCGACGATCGCCTCGACCACCCACACCTACGCCGACACGACCGTCCTCAACGGGAGTACCTACTTTTACCGGGTTTCCGCGACCAACTCGGTGGGCGAAGGGCCCCGGTCGAACCAGGTCGCCGTCTCACCCGCGGCGCTCACAGTTCCCAGCCAGCCGACACTGACGACCGTGGCATCGGCCGGCAAGGTGCACCTGAGCTGGGCCGCACCCGCCGCCGGTGGTGCGGCCACGTCGGGGTACCAGGTGCTGCGCTCGCGCAAGAGCGGCACCGAGTCCGAGCGGATCCGTCTCGGGTCCACCACCCGAAGCTTCGACGACACCGCCGTCACCAACGGCGTCGCCTACTCCTACCAGCTCACCGCGCTCAACTCCTACGGCGCATCGCCCCGCTCCATCGAACGAACCGTGACCCCCGCTGCGCCGGCCACGGCCCCCACCTTGACCTCCATCGCCGGCGATGGGTCCGCCCAGCTGCGGTGGGAGCGGCCGTCGGACACCGGCGGATCGCCGATCACCGGGTTCACCGTCGCCAGATCCACAACAACCGGCGCAGAAACCGTGATCGCAACGCTTCCGGCCAGCTCCTTTGCGTACACCGATAGCGGCCGCGTCAACAACACCACCTACTACTACACGGTCACCGCACGAACCGGCGCCGGCAACGGCGCACCGTCGGCCGAGAGGTCGGCGACGCCGACCGCCGCCGCAGCCCGCCAGCTCTACATCGCCGACACGACGGTGACGGCTCCGACACCGGCCGGCACTGCCAACCTCGTGTTCACCGTCAGTCTCAACGCCCCGTCCCCGACGGCGACGACCGTCCGGGCCGCCACCGGCAACGGCACAGCCCTGCCCGGATCCGACTACGTCCCCATTCCTGCCAGCAGCTCGACCCTGGTCACCATTCCGGCCGGCGCAACCTCGGCGACCGTGACCGTGCAGGTGCTCGGTGAGGGAGCCGACGGCGACGGGCGCTACCAAGGCGCCATCACCGTGCCCGTGGTGCTCTCCGCCGCCACGGCCGGGGTAGGCATCGCTCGCGGCACAGCGACCGGCACCATCAACAGCCACCTCGGCTCCCCCGCGTTGACCGTCGCCCCTGCGTCCGCCAACGAGAACGCCGGAAAACTCACCTTCAGCGTCACGGTCGGCGCGGTGAGCGCCGTCGACAGCACCATCGCGTACTCCACGGGCGACGGCACCGCCAAGGCGGGTGCCGGCGGCAACTACAGCGCTACCACTGGGACGCTGACAATTCCCGCCGGTCTCACCAGCGGCACCATTACCGTGGCGGTCACCAACACCAACGGCACGGGAGCATCGCGATCCCTTCACCTGGTGCTGTTTCGTCCTGGCGGTGCAATGCTGACCGGAGACATCGTCACCGGCACCATCAGCCTGACGAGCAACGGCCTCACCGCATGCCAAACGGCCACCATCCGCTGGGCCGGTGCGCCCGGTAGCGACGGCAAATGGTCCACGGCTGCGAACTGGTCACCGGCCCGCGTCCCCGACACCACCGACATCGCCTGCATCAACATCGGCGGCGGGGTCACCGTCGATCACCCGGTCACCGTGCGGGCTTTGGGCACGACCGTTCCGCTGGTGCTGGCCTCCCGCCTGCAACTCACCAGTACTTCCCAGTCCTCGCAGATCGGCGCCAATGCCCTGCTGGACGGCGGCGCCGGCGCCGAACTCGACGTCGCCGGCACCCTCACGATCGTCGCCGGCACCTTCAGCTGGGGTCAGCCCGGTGTACCGGTCGCCGGAATGTTCGAGACGTCGACCATCGGCGGCAACGGCACCGTGATCATCAGCAAGGGCGCCGCAATGACGGTGGCCGGCAGCCAATGCAACTACCGCTACACGCAGAACACCGAGGTTCCGTACAGCGGCGGCTGTCTGTCCCTGTCCCCCACCCTGCGCAACGACGGCACCCTGACCGTCAGCAGCGGCGTGCTCGCCCGAGACAGCGCGGCTCCTATCCTCAACACCGGGACACTGACGCTGGCGAGCCCCCCAACACCCACCGATGGCGCCGGCCAGGCTTCGATCCAGGGCGGCTGCATCGCAATCGGCGCCGGCTGCGGCGCCTACACCCTGACCAGCACCGGGCTGATCCGCCGAACCGGCGGACCCGGCACCAGCGTGCTCAACCACCTCACCCTGGTGTCCGCGGCCGCCGTCCACGCCTACGGCAACCTGGAGGTCGACCAGGACGCGGCGTCGACACTCGCCGGCACCTGGACGGTCGACGCTGGCGCCAGCCTGTTGTTCAACGGCGCAGGC
>CAXSEW010000129.1:0-8999 GCA_964236185.1 uncultured Nakamurella sp.
CGGGTCGAGCGCGCCCGGGGCCGCTCGACTAGGGTTTCAGGCACCGGTCCGACCTCGTAGCCCCCGCCCGCCCGACGATGTGGAGTCCTGATGCCTGTGGTCGACGCACCGGGAACCCGGCATGCGTTGGTCCGGCGCCCATCCCCACGCCTGGCCGAGGGCCTGGTCACCCACATCGACCGGGTGCCGGTCGACGTCGACCTGGCCGCTCAGCAGTGGCGGCAGTACGTCGCGGCACTGGTGGCAACCGGGTGGCAGACCGTCGAGGTGGCGGCCGCCGACGACTGCCCCGACGCTGTCTTCGTCGAGGACTCGGTGGTGATGATCGGCGTCACCGCGGTGATCACCAACCCTGGCGCCGACGAGCGCAAGCCGGAGACTGCGGGCACCGCCGATGCGCTGCGGGGCCTCGGTCACCCGGTGCTGACGATGCGCACCGGAACGATGGACGGCGGCGACGTGCTCAAGGTCGGGTCGCTGGTGTACGTCGGCCGGGGCGGGCGCACCGATGCCGCGGGCGTCGCCGAGTTCCGCGCGCTGGTGGAGCCGTTGGGTGTCAGGGTCGTCGCTGTTCCGCTGACCAAGGTGCTGCACCTCAAATCGGCCGTCACGGCCCTGCCCGACGGCAGCATCATCGGTTACCCGCCGCTGGTCGACGATCCGGCGTTCTTCCCGCACTTTCGCCCGATGCCCGAGGAGGGTGGATCGCACGTCGTCGACCTCGGCGAGGGTCGTCTGCTGATCGCGGCGTCGGCACCCCGGTCGGCCGCACTGATCGCGGACCTCGGGTACACCCCGGTCCCGGTCGACATCACCGAGTTCGAGAAGATGGAGGGATGCGTGACCTGCCTGTCGGTCCGTCTGCGCACTCCGCCGCCGACCGGCTGACGCGCGTCCCTGGTTCGCCCGGTCACCATCAGAAGTCCACGTTGACATTCACAAAGGAGCGAGAGATGAAGAAGATCATCAACGACCCGACCACCGTGGTGGACGAGGCGCTCGACGGGGTGGCAGCCGCGCACGGTGACCTGCTGACCCTGCACCGGAATCCCACCTACGTGACCCGGGCCGACGGACCCATCGCCGGCAAGGTCGCGCTCGTGTCCGGCGGTGGCGCCGGCCACGAGCCGCTGCACGTCGGCTATGTCGGCGTCGGCATGCTCGACGCGGCGGTACCCGGCGCCATCTTCACCTCGCCGACCCCGGACCAGATCCTCGACGCCACCAAGGCCGTCGACGGCGGTGCCGGGGTGCTGCACATCGTCAAGAACTACACCGGCGACGTACTGAATTTCGAGATGGCGGCCGAGTTGGCCGCCGCCGAGGGCATCGAGGTCTCCGCTGTCGTGGTGGACGACGACGTGGCGGTCAAGGACTCCACCTGGACGGCCGGCCGTCGCGGGGTCGGCGGTACCGTCCTGCTGGAGAAGATCGCCGGGGCCGCGGCGGCCCGCGGCGACGACCTGGCAGGCGTGACGGCGATCGCCACCAGGGTCAACGCCTCGGTCCGGTCGATGGGCATGGCGCTGCGCGCCTGCACCGTGCCGCACTCGGGAGAACCCTCGTTCAGCCTCGCCGAGGACGAGATGGAGATCGGCATCGGCATCCACGGCGAACCTGGTCGGGAGACCCGCAAGCTGGCTCCGGCGGACGAGATCGTCGCCATCCTGCTCGACGCCATCGTCGAGGATCTGCCGTTCACCTCCGGCGCCCGGACCCTGCTGTTCGTCAACGGCATGGGCGGCACGCCGGAGCTAGAGCTGTACCTGGCCTACAATTCAGCGCGAAAGTATTTGGCGGACAAGGGGATCGACGTCGAGAGATCGCTCGTCGGCAACTACATCACCGCCCTGGAGATGCAAGGCATGTCCATCACCCTGCTGGCTCTCGACGACGAACTGGTCGAGCTGTGGGACGCGCCGGTGCACACCGTCGCCCTTCGAAGAGGACTGTGAAGCATGGCGTACGACGCCCAATCGTTGGTTGCGGCGATCTCTGCCCTCGGCGCTGAGATCGCCCAGCGCCGGGGTGAGCTCACCCACCTGGATCAGGAGATCGGTGACGGCGACCACGGCGAGAACCTGGCGCGTGGCTTCTCTGCGGTGCTGACCAAGTTGCGGGCCGGCGCCCCGGAAACCCCCGGCAAGGTGCTGTCGCTGGTGGCGACCACCCTGATCTCCACGGTGGGTGGTGCCTCGGGTCCGCTCTTCGGTACCGCTTTCCTGCGGGCGTCCACCTCGCTCGGGAACGCCACCGAGCTCGACGGGCCTTCGATCGCCGCCTGCCTGGCCGCCGCCCGGGACGGCGTCGCGGCCCGCGGCAAGGCCGAGATCGGCGACAAGACCATGATCGACGCGTTGGCGCCGGCCGCGGAGGCCGCTGCCGCTGCCGCCGACACCGGGGCCGATGTACCGGCAGTGCTGGCGGCGGCGGCGGAGGCCGCCGCCGCCGGGGCGGTCGCCACCGGACCGCTGCAGGCCAGGAAGGGCCGGGCGTCGTACCTCGGCGAGCGTTCGATCGGGCACGTCGATCCGGGTGCGCAGAGCACGGCCTACCTGCTGGCCTCGTTGGCGGCCAGTGCCGCCGGTGAATCGGAGCAGTGATGACGGTCGGGCTGATCCTGGTCTCCCACAGCGCCGATCTGGCGCGGGGAAGTGCCGAGTTGGCTCGGCAGATGGCGCCGTCGGTCTCCATCGCTCCGGCCGGGGGTACCGAGGACGGCGGTATCGGCACCTCTTTCGAGGCGATCACCGAGGCGATCGCCAGCGCGGACACCGGAGGCGGCGCCGTCCTGCTGTATGACCTGGGTAGTGCACTGCTGACGGCCGAGACCGCGTTGGAGTTCCTCGACCCGGAGAGTGCGGCGCGCATCCGGATCGTCGACGCGCCGCTGGTCGAGGGCGCGGTTGCCGCCGCGGTCACCGCGGAGAGCGGCGGCGACCTGGACGCGGTGGCGGCTGCGGCGCTGGCGGCCGGAGCCCCCGCTGGAAGTACAGGCGGCCCGGCCGACAGATTGGGCTCCCACGACGGGCGATCCGACGACAGCGCCGCGGCGGGCGTCACGGCGACCGTCTCGGTGGTGAACCCGCTGGGCCTGCACGCCCGCCCGGTCGCCGCCCTGATCCGTTCGTTGAGCGGCCTCGACGTGACGGTGACCGTTGGCCGGCCGGGCGAGAGTGCCGTCGACCTGCGAGCCGTCCTGCGGGTGGTGGCCATGGCGTTCCGCGGCGGTGACCAACTGGAAGTCGTCGCCATCGGGCGGGATGCCGCCACCGCCGCGGCCACCGTCACCGCGCTGATCACCGAGGGATTCGGCGAGAAGGACGACGTGCCCCGGCGCGTTCCGCCGGTCGGCATGGGCGCCGCGCCGGCCCGGTTGGGGAACGCGCCGGCTGCCCTGCGGCCGGTGGGTGGTGCGCCGGCGATCGTCGCCGGGATGCTCACCGCGCTGCCCGGCGCGCCCGGTCTGGCGATCGGCCCGTTGCTGCGACTCAACCGCGCTCCGCTGCACGTGTCCGGTTCGGCAGCCATCGCCGACGCCGGCCACGATGCCGTCCGGCAGACCGAGCTGCTGGACGCTGCGATTGCCGATGCGACGCAGAAGTTGTTCCGGGGCAACCAGTTCGAGGTTGCCCACGGCGTGTTGCTCGGCGACCCGGAGATGGTCGCCAGTGCGCGTCAGGCACTGGCGGACGGCTCGACCGATGCCGCCTCGGCGTGGTGGGCGGCGGTCGGTGAGACGGCCGACCGGCTGGCCGGCGACCCGGACGAGCTGGTCGCCTCCCGGGCGGTCGATGTCCGCGAGGCCGGCGCGGCCGTGCTGGCCGAGTTGGGCGTGGTGGTCGACCGCATTCCGGCGCGGCTCGACGGCGCGGTGGTCTTCGCCGACGACGTCGGCCCCGGTGAGGTGCCGGTGCTGCTCGAGCGCGGCGCGGCTGGCGTCGTCCTGTCGCGGAGCTCGACGACAGCCCATGCGGTGATCGTCGCGAGAGGCCTTGGCCTGCCGATGATCCTGCGGGCCGGTGACGAGATCGGCCGACTGGCGGGCGGCACCGAGCTGGTCCTCGACGGTGACCGCGGCACGGTACAGATTGCTCCGGACGAGACGGCCGGCGCCGCCATCCGTCAGCGGATCACCGACCTGGACGCGGCCCGTAGCAGAGCGATCGATGCCGCCAAGGATCCCGTCTTCGCTCCCGACGGGCGGCGGATCCTGGTCGTGGCGAACATCGGCTCGCTGGCCGACGCCAAGGCCGCTGTCGCTTCTGGCGCCGACGGCGTGGGATTGCTGCGGACGGAGCTGCTGGTCCTCGACCGGGAGACCTATCCGGACGAGGAGACCCAGACCGCGGACCTGACGGCGATCTTCGAGGTGCTCGGTGAGCGGCCCATCGTCGTCCGGGTGCTCGATGCCGGCGGTGACAAGCCGGTGACCGCACTGGATCTCGACCCGGTGCACAACGGCTTCCTCGGCATCCGTGGCCTGCGCTACCTGCTCGCGCATCCGGATGTGCTGCAGACGCAGCTGCGCGCGATCCTGCGTGCGGCGGTCGGGCACCGGGTGTCGGTGATGGCGCCGATGGTCTCCATTGCCGCCGAGGCGACGGCCTTCCGCGAGGCGGTGGAGAAGGCGGTTGGATCGCTCGTCGAGCAGGGCCTGCCGCACCAGCTGCCCGAGCAGGTCGGCGTGATGATCGAGGTGCCGGCGGCGGCGCTGGCCGCCGACGAGATCTGCGCCGTGTCGGATTTCGTGTCCATCGGCTCCAACGACCTCACCAGCTACACGATGGCCGCTGACCGCACGGAAGCCGGCGTCGCCGACCTGCTCGACCCGGGATCCACTGCGGTGCAACGTTTGCTCGACCAGCTGTGCGGCTTTGCGGTGGCCGCCGGCACGCCGGTAGCAGTCTGCGGGGAGATCGCCGGCATGACCGAGCACGTCCCCGGACTGGTTGCCCGCGGTGTGCACGAGCTGTCGGTGGCGCCGGCCCGCATACCGGTGATCAAGGAGTTGCTGCGCCTCGGCGGGACTGTGACGCCCGGCTAGCATCGAAGGTGCCTCGCCGCATCGTGGCCGGGTAGTCGTTGATCGGAAGAGGTGTCGCATGGATTCACTACCGGTGCTGGACCTGTCGAAACTGAGCCTCGGCGACCGCGACGCGCAGGAGTTCCTGGACGGTCTCCGCACCGCCACCCACGACGTCGGGTTCTTCTACCTGACCGGCCACGGGGTGCCGCGGGATCTGATGGACACCATGATCAAGGCCGCCCGCCAGTTCTTCGCGCTGCCGGGCGACGACAAGCTGGCCATCGAGAACGTGCTCAGCCCGCACTTCCGCGGTTACACCCGGGTCGGCGGCGAGCGCACGCAGGGGCTCGCCGACTGGCGCGAGCAGATCGACATCGGCCCGGAACGGCCCGCCGTCGATCCCGGTCCGGGGGTGCCGGACTGGGACCGGTTGGAGGGGCCGAACCAGTGGCCGCCGGCCATGCCCGAGCTGCGGCCGCTGGTCGATCGGTGGCACGCCGAGATGATGCGGGTGAGTCGAGAATTGTTGCACGCGTGGGCTCTGGCGCTCGGCCAATCGGCGGACGTCTTCGACGACGCCTTCTCCGATCGGCCATCGACGCTGCTCAAGATCGTCCGCTATCCGGGTCGGCCGGAAGGTGAGGGTGCGACCGGCCAGGGCGTCGGTTCGCACAAGGACGGGGGCGTGCTGACGCTGCTGCTGGTCGAGCCGGGCACCGTCGGACTCCAGGTCGAGCACCCGCAGGGATGGATCGACGCTCCGCCGATGCGGGGTGCCTTCGTGGTGAACATCGGCGAACTGCTCGAGGTGGCGACCAACGGGTACCTCAAAGCGACGGTGCATCGCGTGCTGTCGCCACCGAGCGGCACCGACCGGATCTCGGTGCCGTTCTTCTACAACCCGGCGCTGTCGTCCAACATCACCGTGCTGGACCTGCCGCCGGAGCTGGCGGCCGAGGCCACCGGCGTCACCGCCGACCCGGCGAACCCGATCCACTCCACGTACGGTGCGAACCTGCTCAAGAGCCGACTGCGCGCGCACCCCGACGTGGCGGCGCGGCACCACGCCGACCTGCTGGAACAAGCGCTCTGATCCCGGACAGGGTCGATCGCCTTCCGGTCGAGCCGGTACCGCGGTGGGCCGCGGCGGCGGCCTGGCTGGCGGTGATCGCGGTGCTGCCGACGGTGATCTGGCGCGTGCTGGTCGGGCTCGGAATCGACCTCGGCACGCCGACGGCCTGGCGCGCTGCCGAGCAGATCCCAGGCAGCGGCACGCTGTACGTGCTGGGCCTGTCCGTGGTGGAGCTCGGCGCAGCCTGCCTGACCTTGTTGCTGGTACGTCCAGGTGGGGATGTGGTGCCGCGCTGGAGTCCGATCGCTGCGGGACGCCGACTACTGATGGGCGTCGTGACGGCGATAGCGCTGGCCGGCGCTCTGGTCGTCACCCTCCTCTGTGTCCTGAGCATCCGGTCGTGGCCGGCCGTCGACCCGTTCGCCGGGGTGGCGGGCTCGGCCTGGAGCACCTTGTGCGGTGCGTGTTACCTCGCCGCGCTGTTGTGGCCGCCGGCTCTGGTGGTCACGCTGATCGGCTACGTCAGGAGTCGGCGCGGATGACGGTGATCATCCAACCGGCGAGCGCGTTTCGTGCTTGTGAGCGGGTTGCGTCGCACGCAGGACAGTGAGAGCGCGCAAGACGATGAAACGCGCCCACCAGCCGCCAGCATGGGAGTGAGACGCGCCGCCGCTACTGTCGGGTGGTGATTCTCCGTGCGGCGACTCCTCACGATCAGTCGGCGGTCGAGGCCGTGGTGACGGCGGCGTTCCTGGATGACGGCGACCGTGTCGCGCGGATGGTGCGGGCGCTGGACGCGTCCGGCGCCACCCGGGCCAGCGTCGTCGCGGTTGCCGGCGAGCAAATCGTGGGTCACGTCCAGCTGAGCCGGTCGTGGATCGACGCCTGGCCGGCGCTGGTCGAAGTGCTGGTGCTCAGCCCGCTGTCGGTGGAGCCCGGTGAGCAGGGCCACGGAGTCGGGACGCAGCTGATCGCGGCCGCTCTACAGGAGGCGGAGCGCCTGCGGGCGCCGGCCGTTTTCCTGGAGGGCGCACCGGCTTATTACGGCACGCGCGGGTTCGAGCCGGCCGGTGCACGCGGCTTCCGGCGGCCGTCCGTTCGCATCCCCGAGCCGGCGTTCCAGGTGGTCCTGCTGTCGGGCCACGAGGCGTGGATCGTCGGTCAGTTGATCTATCCGGAGGCCTTCTGGGCGACCGACGCGGTCGGTCTCCGCGACCCGGTCCTGCGGCAGATCGAGGAGGCTGTCGCGGAGGAGACGGCGCGGTAGGCGGGCTCCTGGCGTCGTCCATACTGGGGCCGTGCCGGGAGCTGTGGTCGCGATCGTCCTGGCCGCGGCGGTCCTGCACGTCACCTGGAACACGCTGGTGAAGGTGTCGGAGGACGGTTATCTCGCCACCGTGCTGATCGCAGCGGCGGGAGCGGTGCTGTGCGCCGCCGCCCTGCCCTTCCTCCCCGCCATGCGTTCCGCCGCCTGGATCAATGTGGCCGGATCCGTGGTTGCGCAGTCGATCTACTACCCGCTGGTCGCGGCTGCCTACCGGGCCGGCGACATGAGCCAGACCTACCCGCTGATGCGCGGCACCGCTCCGCTGATCGTCGCCCTGCTGGCCGGACCGCTGATCGGAGAGCGGCTCGACGCGGCGCAGTGGATCGGGGTGCTGCTGATCTGCGCCGGCATCTGGGCGATGGCGCTGCGCCGCCGACCGTCGGCGGAGCCGCAAAGTCTGCCTCGCCAACGGTCTGGAATCTCCAGAGCGACCGCACTGGCGCTGCTGAACGCGCTGGTCATCTCCGTCTACACCCTGATCGACGGTGCCGGATCCCGGGCCTCGGCAGCTCCGGCCACCTATACCGCCTGGATCTTCCTGTTCACCGCCGTGCCGATGCTGATCGTCGCCATCTCCCGCAGCCGAGCTGCGCTGATCAGGCTGGCCCGGCGGCAGTGGTGGCTCGCCGCCGTCGGCGGTCCGGCGAATGTGGGCGCCTACGGGCTGGTCCTCGAGGCGGTGACCCGCGCGCCGGTCGCTTCGGTGGCGGCGCTGCGGGAGACCTCGATCCTGTTGTCGACCGTGGTCGCCCGGTCCGTGCTGAAAGAACGGGTCGACCGCTACCGGGTGGGCGGGACGGTGATCATCGCGATCGGTGCGGTGGTACTGCGGTCGGCCTGAGCGCATGCGTGGGGTGTCCGCACCGTGGATCGGCGCTAGTCCAGACCCGGCAGACCGTCGAGGCTGACCGAGTTCTTCTGCCGCCGGTAGGCAGCCAGCCGGGCCTCGCCCTTCTTGGCGTTGCTGGCGTCGAGGGCCCGTCGGTCGTCGACGTAGGCCATCTTCGGCACGGCGTACCCGCAGGAGTCGGACGCCCGTTGCACCGTCACCACGATGATCGACCGGACGCCGGGATGTGCGGGGAACAGCGGCAGCAACTGATCGAACTGCTCGTCCCCGGGCAGCGCCACGTGGCCTCGACCGTGCAACCGCACGATGTTCGGCTTGCCGTCGAAGGCGGTGAACATCAGCACGATCCGGCCGTTCTGCCGTAGATGCGCGATCGTCTCCACGCCGCTGCCGGTCAGGTCCAGGTAGGCGACGCGGTGCTCGTCGAGCACCACGAACGTCCCGGCCATCCCTTTCGGCGAGATGTTGATCAGGCCGTCGCCGTCCAGGGGTGCGGTCCCGACGACGAACATCGGCTGGGCGGTCAGCCACGCCGCCAGCTCGGTATCGATTCCTTCGTACACAGTGCCCACCGGGCCAGCCTAGCGACTACGCCGACCTATGATCGGCCGCCCGACCGCAGCGCCTGGTCCAGTGTGGTGGCTGCGCTGATCAAGCCCAGGTGGGTGAGCGCCTGTGGAAAGTTGCCGAGTGCTTCGCCGGCCGGTCCGATCTGTTCACT
>CAXSEW010000130.1:0-8986 GCA_964236185.1 uncultured Nakamurella sp.
TAGGGCGCGGCGGCGAACAGCGTCGGGCACCGGCCGCCGCCGGCTGGCCGGTACGAAGAACGGCGGCATCGCCGAGACCCAGCAGATGCTCGACTTCTGCGCCGAGCACGGCTTGGGCGCCGACATCGAGGTCATCTCCGCCGACCAGATCAACGCCGCCTACGAGCGGGTGGTGGCCAGCGATGTGCGGTACCGCTTCGTCATCGACACCGCCACCATCCCCGCCCAGGCCTGACGGCAGTCGCGCGCGGGCCGGGCCGGGCACCGGGCGGGTGACCGTGAACTCGTCGCCGACCGACCCGGCTGCAGTGCACGCGGCCGGACGCACGCTGGCCGTGGCCGCCGCCGGGACGCTGATTGCCCTGGTCTGCTTCACCATCCCGGTTGCTTCGCTGGCCGACACGGCCCGCGGGCTGCGGGCGGGGCCGGCCGCGCAGGCCTGGATCCTGAGCTCGATGAGCCTTGGCCTGGCGGTCGCGCTGCTGACTGCCGGCGCGGTGGCCGACGACTTCGGCCGCCGCCGGGTGTTCGTCGTCGGCAGCACCGTCCTCGCGGTGGCCAGCGTGCCGTGCGCGGTGGCCGTGGATCCGCTGATGCTGGTGGTGGGCCGAGTGTTCCAGGGGGTCGGCGCCGCTGCGGTGATCGCCTGCAGCTTGGCCGTGATCAGTCACCAGTTCCCGCCGGGACCGGGGCGCGCCAGGGCATCTGGAATCTGGGGCGCCGCACTGGGAGCCGGCATCGCCGCGGGCCCGCTCATCGCCTCCGGACTCGGGGCCTTCTTCGGCTGGCGCGCCGCCTACTGGGCGGTCGGTGTGGCGGCCGCTGCGCTCGCCGGAACCGCAGCGGCGCTGCTGCTGGAATCGCGGTCCGCGCAGCGGCGGCCGGTGGACGCGGCCGGGGTGGCGCTGCTGTCCACGGGCCTGGGATCCGGACTCGCCGGGCTCACCCTGGCCAGGTCCGGTGTGACGCAACCGGCGGTGCTCGGTCTGCTGGGCGGCGCCCTGGTCCTGCTGTGCTGTTTCGCCGTCGCCGAGATGCGTTCCGCTGCACCGATGCTCGAGCCGGCACTGCTCCGCAATCGGGCGTTCGTGGTGGTCAATGTCGCCGCCCTGGCGACCGGGCTCGGCGTCATCGCGCAGATGTCCTTCTTCTCCACGGTCGTGCAGCGTGCGTTGCACCGGTCGGAGTTGACCGCATCGCTCGCGCTGCTCGGCTGGTCCGGCGTGTCGGTGTGCACCGCGCTGGCCGCACGGCACCTGCGGATGTCGGGG
This sequence comes from uncultured Nakamurella sp., assembly GCA_964236185.1. Classification (GTDB taxonomy): domain Bacteria; phylum Actinomycetota; class Actinomycetes; order Mycobacteriales; family Nakamurellaceae; genus Nakamurella. The sequence goes on from CAXSEW010000130.1 coordinate 1,272, forward strand.
CGACTGCAGCTCGCGTTCGGGTTGCTGGTGGTAGCGGTAGGCCAGGCCGCCACGGGCGGGCTGTCGCCGACGTCGTCCGTGTGGCAGGCGGTGCCTGGACTGATCGTCGCCGGAGTCGGCAGCGGGGTGATCAACGCCGGGCTCGGGCGTGAGGCGGTCGCCAGCGTGCCGGCCGCGCGAGCTGCAATGGGCAGCGGCGCGAACAACACGTCGCGCTACGTCGGCTCGGCGACAGGTGTGACGGTGGTGGCGATCCTGGCCACCTCGTCGCGGCCGGGCACTCTCGAGGCGGCGCTGACCACCGGCTGGAACCACTCCGTCGCCGTCACCACCGCAGCCTCGCTGGTCGGCGCCGCCGCGCTGTTCGCGCTGCGGCCGAGGGGCGAGGTGGCCGAGGAGTGAGGCGGCCGAGGAGTGAGATGGCCCCGGGTGACCATCGAACCGCGTTGAACCGGCCCGATCCTCGGATACGCAACGGCTACCGGTCCGTCCGCCCGGCTAGATCAGGTAGCCGACGAGGTCGATGATGTAGTGCGTGGGCCGGCCGCCGCAGGTCACGCTGATCGACCGTGCGCCCGAGACGCTGGTCTGCGCACTGTTGGCCAGGGTCTGCCCGGTGGCACTCCAGTTGATCGACGACGACGACGGGACGCTCGATCCGGCCGCGTACAGCACCAGGTAGCCGACGCTCTCGGTCGCCGTCACGGTGATGTTGACAACCGCACCGGTGGCCCCGACGGGGAGTCGACCGGCCAGACTGTGGGTCCTGGTCTGCCCGCCGCTGATCTTGGCTCCTGACCGGGAGTCGTAGACGCGCTGCGGCGTGGGTAGCAGCACCTGTCCGGTCGGCCCCATCCGGTAGCCGACGCGAACTCCGTTGATGGCTACCGATGCGTCGCCGGGCGTATAGGCGCCGAGAGCCAGCGATGTGCCGTGCGGGTACGGCCCGTTGGATGCGGCCGGAGCAACGATGCGCGCCGCGCGGACCCCCGCCGGTCCAGCTGCCAGCACGCCGTCGGCGACAATTTTCATCAAGGTCGCGGTTCCGGCCACCCAGAGTCGGGCCAGCAGGCTCGCGCTTTCGGTGGCGGACACGTACCACTCGACATCACCCAAGGTCGCTCCGGCCGGGAGATCGCACATCGCCCAGAGGGTGTCGCCGCCGCCGGACGGGGCGTAGACACCGCCGCTGGAACTCCAGGCGCGGCCGCTGACGAAGTTTTCGGGGGTGAAATCCCACATCGTGAGGAACTTGTACGTGTAGCCGGCCTGCGGGGGTGAGGCAATCGGATTGATGCCCGCCGGAGCGGTCTGCGGTTGATTCCCGGGCGCCGGTTGGGCCGGGCCACCGACCGGCCCAGGCATGCCCGCCGGCTGCGCCTCCACTGCCTGTGCTGGTGCGGCGGCCACCAGGGCGGAGATGCTGCCGACACCCAACCCGGTGATGGCGCGGCGACGATTGACGGTGAACGATGACTTCTGCATTTCCGGCCTCTTCCGCAGGGTGTCCGACAGAGCTCGTGCGGTGGTCAGGAGCGCCCTACCGCGGCCGTGATACGTCGAAGTGGACGCAATCGTCGATGTCCGCGGGCCGGACCTACCGGGGTGCGCCGACCGGCAGCAGTTCGCTGCCGCCGTCCCCGTCGGCCGAGTCGACAGCATCGGACCCACCGACCACAGGTGGCTGCTTCCGTCGGCGCCACAGCGCCCCTGCCGAGGGCACCACCAGTCGGTCGGACACGTTCTCGAAGACCCCGCCGGACGGGTCGTCGTCACCGGCCATCCGAACCAGATCCGCCGACGGGCGGATGATCTCCCGGACCACCCGGACGACCAGCGCGATGAGCAGGATGTCCCGGAGAATGGCTGCCGCGACGAACGGGTAGATCGACAGGCCCTTGTTGCTGACGCCGGCGAACGAGAGCATCAGCAGCAGCCAGACCACCGCTTCGGAGAACTGCCAGGCCAGCACCGGCCGCCAGCGCGGGAGCGCCAGCACCACCAGCGGCAGCAGCCAGAGGCTGTACTGCGGCGACCACACCTTGTTGGTCAGCAGGAACGCTGCGACCACCAGGAAGACCAGCTGCGCGAGGCGGGGCCGGCGCTGCGTCGCCAGGGCGAACCAGGCGATGGCCAGGCAGGCCAACCCGAAAAGCCCCAGGGAGAGCGCATTCAGAAACGACGGCGACTGGGCGCCGGGAGCAGCGTCGAAGACATGACTGCCGGACAGCGTGCTGTAGATCGCGTACCAGGAGTCGTACTCCGCCGGTCGCTCGGAATTCAGCTTGATGAACTCGGACCAGCCGGTCGGGTACAGGTACATGATCGGCACGTTCACCACCAGCCAGACGATGGCGGCCGTCACCGCCGTTCGCAGCAGCCCCTGCATCTTCCCGGTCCGCAGCGCAAGCAGCAGCAGAGGCCCGAGCAGCAGCACCGGATACAGCTTCGCCGCGGTGCCGAGGCCGATCAGCACGCCCGCCAGGACCGGTCGACCGCGCGCCCACGCCGCCATGGCGCCGGCCGTCATGCCGATCGCCAGCAGATCCCAGTTGGTGAACGCGTGCACGATGAGCAGTGGTGACAGGCACATGATCGCGACGTCCCACACCCGGCGGCGGGCGATCCGCGCGGTCAAGGCAACCGCCCAGAGGTAGAACAGGCTCAGGATGATGGCGCCGATGGTGAAGTAGGCGGCTACGTCGAGCGGTACCGGCAGCCCCAGCTGTTTGGCGAACTGGACGTAGTACTTGCCGAGTTCGGACATCCCCCACATGAAGTACCCGGTGATCACCGGGTACTCCATGTAGCGGACGGTGCCGTCCTCGTCGGTCCACGACGTCTTGTACGGCATGGCCTGGGTGTCCAGCTTGTGACTGCCGTAGAGCGGCACGACGTCGTTGTAGCAACCGGTGATCCACGGCCGCTGGCCGCCCTGATCGAGGGTGACGCCGCCGGCGCCGTTGGGACCCTGCTGGATGCACGGCGATTTGAACAACCACCCGCAGATCAGGATGAGGATGACCATCAGCAGGCAGACCCGCAGCGGGGTGAGCCAGACTGCGCGGCCGACGATGGCATGCCGGCCGAGCGGGCCGCCGATGATGTCGGACGCGCGCCGCACCGTGGGGTCGGTCCAGGACGGGATGACCCGCTCGCTCGGCGACAGCGAGGTCGCGCGGCCGGGGCCCGCCGGTGCCGTGACCACCGCCACCTCGTCATCGGCGAACACCGGCTGCGCGGGAGCGCCTACCGGCAGGATCTCGGTCGTGACGTCCCGGTCGAGCGATCCCGACGGCTGCGGGTGGGCTTCATCGGCCGCGGGATCGCCGACGCGAGGCTCCAGCTCGTCACCGGCCGAGCGGCCGACGGGTGTCGCGCCGGTGCTGGGATGCTCCGGGCCCTGTCCACGTTCGTCCACGGCGCGATGCTACTGGGCGTCGGGTATGCCCGGCGTGCGTTCGACCCGGGTCCCACCGCCCTGCCGCTGCCGACCACTGCACGGGCGCTGCCCGACCGTTGGCAGAATCGGCGGTCGTGACCACCGCCGCGCAGCCGACCGCCTCCTCCGGTGCCCGACTCGATGACGCCGGGGTGGCCGGCTTGGCTGCGGACCTCGGATTGCCGGGACTGGTCGACATCCACGTGCACTTCATGCCGGACAACGTGCTGCGCAAGGTGTGGGCGTACTTCGACCGGGTAGGCGTTCCCGGCCCGGAACTGAACGCGCGGTCGGTACACCCCGGCGCGGAGCTGCCGCCGTGGCCGATCACGTACCGCATGGACTCCGGCGGACGGCTGGCGGCGCTGCGGGAGCTGGGGGTGGTCGGGCATTCGGCCCTGGTGTACCCGCACCGGCCGGGGATGGCCGGCTGGCTGACCGACTGGGCGATGGAGTTCGGCGCCGCGACAGCAGGTTGCGTGCCGTCCGCGACGTTCTACCCGGAGCCGGCGGCGCTGACCTACATCACCGCGGCGCTCGACCGCGGCGCCCGCGTCTTCAAGTCCCACCTCCAGGTCGGCGCCTACGACCCGCGCGACGAACTGCTCGACGAGGTCTGGGGCGTGCTGGCGGACGCCGGAGTGCCGGTGGTCTGCCACTGCGGGAGCGGGCCGTTCCCCGGCCCGTTCACCGGTCCGCGGCCCATCTCCGACGTGCTGCGGCGTCATCCGCAGCTGACGCTCGTCGTGGCCCACGGCGGCGCCCCCGAGTACGCCGACTTCCTCGACCTGGTCGAGCGGTACCCGCGGGTGCACCTGGACACCACGATGGTATTCACCGACTACCTCGAGCGGCTGGCTCCCTATCCGCGATCGCTGCTGCCCCGGCTGGCCGCGGCCGCGGATCGCGTCGTACTGGGGTCGGACTTCCCCAACATCCCGCATCCGTATGCGGCGCAGATCCAGGCGCTGGTCGAGCTCGAGCTGGGGGACGACTGGCTGCGCGGCGTCCTGCACGACAACGGTGCCCGGCTGCTCGGGCTGAGCTGACCGAGCCGGGTCAGACCTGCGCGGGGGCGAGACTATTGGGTGGAGACGGACGGTGGCTGACCCCCGCCGAACTGCTGCCGCTGTCCCAGGCCGGCTCGTCGGTTGCTGACCGCTGAGAGCACCGCCGCGGCCAGCAGCACGGCTGCCAGCGCGAGCATCCAGATGACGAAAGTTCGGGTTCCGGCATCGGCCGCGACGCATCGGGAGTCCCACAGGGAGTCATCCCGGCCGAACAACGGAGGCCCGCACGGAATGAACTGGTTGTCCGGTTCGATCCCACCGCCGACAGATCCGAACACAGCTCCCACCACCGCCAGCAGGACTGCCCCGAGAACGGCGCCAGAGGTCAACCAGGGACGCGTGCTACCTGGTTGACTCATGCCCTGTGCCACGTGAGGTCCGTCCGCAGATGTGTGTCCGCTGAGTATGCCGGGAGCCGGTTCCGTTGCCCGCGGATCGGCCGACGCAACCAAGCAACTCCACTCACCGGGGACTCCGTATCCAGGACCTGACCGGAGCCCGGTCAGGTCAGGTCGGGGCTGGGGCTGGGACGGTCCGACGCAACACCCGGTACTCCCAGGGCTCAATCGTCCGCGCCGGGTCGCCGGCGGTCGTGCCCACCAGTGGCTCGGCACCGTGCCAACCTGCCAGTGGGCCGGGCTCGGCCGGCTGCCCCGACAGATTGACCACCACCAGCAGCTCCGCATCGGGCAGCCGCCGGGTGAAGGCGTAGATCTGTTCGTCGTCGGCCAGCAGCATGGTGAAATCGCCGTCGGCGACGACCGGGTCCCGGTGTCGCAGCGCGATCAGCGCCCGGTAGTGGGCGTGCACGGACTGCGGATCGGCAACTGCCGCTTCGACGTTGATCTCCGGATAGTTCGGATTCACCTGCAGCCAGGGCTTTCCGCTGGTGAATCCGGCGGAAGCGGTTGCGTCCCACTGCATCGGCGTGCGGGCATTGTCCCTGCTGGGTGCCCGGAGGCTGTCCAACGCGGCGGCCGGATCCTGGCCGGCCGCAACGGCTTCCGCATAGTGATTGCGAGATTCGATGTCCTGAAAATGGTCGATCGAAGCAAACGGGTAATTGGTCATGCCGATTTCTTCACCCTGGTAGATGTAGGGCGTGCCGCGGTGCAGGTGCAACACGGTGGCCAATGCCTTGGCCGACTGCACTCGATGTTCGCCGTCGTCGCCGAACCGGGACACCACCCGCGGTTGGTCGTGGTTGTTCCAGTACAGGCTGTTCCAGCCGACGTCCGCGAGCCCGGCCTGCCACCGGCCCAGGCTGGCCTTGAGGTCGGTCAGCACGAGTGGGCGGTGCTCCCACTTCGAGTCGGCCTGGTCCAGCCCGACATGCTCGAATTGGAAGACCATGTCGACCTCCCGGCGCGCCGGGTCGGTGTACATCCGGGCCTGGTCGACGGTCACCCCAGGCGTCTCCCCCACGGTCAGCAGTTGGCCGGTCCGCCCGGCGAAAACCTGCTCGTTCATCTCGTGCAGGAAGGAGTGGATCCGCGGGCCGTTGAGGTACTGCTCCGCTCCGACCTGCCCGCCGGTGGTGATCCCGTCGGCCAGCGGCAGCACCTTGGAGATCATGTTGATGACGTCCATCCGGAAACCGTCGACGCCCCGGTCCAGCCACCACCGCATCATCTCGTAGACCGCCTCGCGTACCTGTGGGTTCTCCCAGTTCAGGTCCGGTTGCCTGGCCGAGAACAGGTGCAGGTAGTACTCGCCGGTCGCCTCGTCGAGTTGCCAGGCCGGGCCGGAGAAGAACGACTCCCAGTTGGTCGGCTCTGCGCCCGGCGCTGCCGGCGCCATGCCGGTACGGGCCGGCCGCCACCAGTACCAGTCGCGCTTGTCGCTGTCGGTGCTGGCGCGGGATTCGGTGAACCAGGAGTGTTCGTCGGAGGTGTGGTTGACGACCAAATCCATCACCAGCTTCATGCCGCGGGCGTGCACCTTGTCGATCAACTCGTCGAAGACCTCCAGCGAGCCGAACACCGGGTCGATGTCCTGGTAATCACTGATGTCGTAACCGTTGTCGTCCTGCGGCGACGGATAGACCGGCGAGAGCCACAGCACGTCGACGCCGAGATCCGCCAGGTAGTCGACCTTGCCGGTGATGCCTGCCAGATCGCCGATACCGTCGCCATTGGAGTCGGCGAAGCTACGGGGATAGATCTGGTACACGACCGCACTGCGGAACCATGCGTCGGCGGAATCGCCTGCCATGTCGATACTCCGTTCCGGAGCTGGCGCCTATTTGACGGCCCGGCGCCGCTTCGGCGCCTGCTCTCCCCTGGATCCCATCACGAACGATGCGACGAGGTGGTTCCAGGAGCAGGTGCGGCACACCTCCACCTGGTAGACGGAGAACTCGCCGTACGAGGTAGCCATCTTCTCCAGCTCCGGGGGCTGCCGGGCGGATCCGGCCATGTGCTTGATCTCGTCGCCGTAGACCCAGTAGACGTGGGTCAGCGGCTCCTTGCGGCAGACCGGGCAGGGGACGTCGGTCGGCACGCCGTGGAACTTCGCGGCCCGCACCAGGTAGGGCGTCGCATCGCAGACATCGGTGACCGAGGTGCGGCCTGACATGACCTCGGCGAGGACGGCACGACGCTGCAAGGCGTAGTCCACCAGTCCTCGCTGCGTTCGCACGCATCAACGATACGCGGGGCGAATCAGCCCCGGTCGGTGTGTGCACCGATCGATCGGCGGGCGAGGGACCGGTCCGTCCTGCCGTTCGGCTGTTCATCGTGGTGCGGACGGCATGACTGTCCGTTGACTCACCTGTGCTAGAAGTGCGCACATGCCTGCCCAGTCCGATGGTGGGGGGATACGGATGACGCAAGCTGGCTGCGGCGGCCACCGAACAAATCTGCCGCGCCGGTCCCGCTTCGGGGCGCTGATCGGTCTCGTCGCTGCCCTGTTCCTGACCGGCTGCAGCGATCAACCGAGTGGGACGCCCACCGTCGATTCGGGTCCGGCCGGATTCGCAGCTCAGGTCAAGCAGATCTGCACGGATGACGCCGCCAAATTCGAGGAGATCGACAAGGAAGTCACCGCCGCCAACGATCCGCGTCCCGGTATGAAGGAGCTGGCTTCGGTGCTGGATGCGGAGATCGCCCGGTTGTCATCCGTCCTCGCGCCGGCTTCCCTGGACGGGACCTACCGGGCCTGGATCGCCCACCTCGTCGGCCGTCGCAACGCGCACCGGGGCA
>CAXSEW010000131.1:0-8964 GCA_964236185.1 uncultured Nakamurella sp.
CGGACCAACCGATCCGGTACCCCGGTCGGCAACCGAACGTCCCAAACCCCCTGGCACACCGATCGAAGGAGCCGTTCCGTGACCCGAACCACCCCACCGCGAGCATTGCGACGTGAGCTGCGGATTGCCGATGCGGCCGCGTTCTCCATCGGACTGATCGGACCCGTCGGGGCCATGGCCGTCAACGGTGTAGGCGCCGCAGGTATCTTGGGCACCGGCGCTTCTTGGGCGTTCATCTTCGCACTTGCCGGTGTTGTGCTGGTCGCGTACGGATTCGTCGGGTTGTCAAGACACATCTCCAACAGCGGGTCCGTGTTCGGCCTCGTCGGAGTCACCCTGGGTCCGCGCGCCGGATTTGTCGCCGGCTGGGCTCTGGCAGGGGCTTACCTGACCATCGGCGCGGGATCAACTATCGCTATCGGCCTCTTCGTCTCACCGATCCTCCAGGCCCTGAATATTGCATCGTCACCGGACTGGTTCCTGATCGCCGTCATCGGTCTGCTCGCGGTGGCGGGTCTGAGCCTGGCCAGGATCCGTGTCGTGGCGAAAATCCTGCTCGTGGTCGAGTTCATCGGCGTGGGGCTCGTCGTAGCCTTGGGCGTCATCGTTCTGGTGCGGATCGCCACCGGGCACGCGCCGAACCACCAGGTTCTGACGTGGCGATTTTTGTCCCTCCCGCCCGGCACCGGCCTCACCAGCGTCGGATCCGCCGCAGTTTTCGGGTTCCTGGCCTTCGCCGGGTTCGAGGGTGCAGCCAGCCTCGGCGAAGAGACCATCCATCCCAAACGCGATGTTCCGAGGGCGATCATCATCTCCCTGATCGTCGTAGCCACGTTCTACCTGTTCGCAATCATCACCCAATCCCTTGGATTTGGCATCTCGCCCGAAGGCGTCCAGGCCTTCCAGCAAACCACCTCGACCTACGGCGATCTCGGTAATATTTACGTCGGCAAAGCCTTCGGGATCCTGCTGAACTGCGCTGCAGCGCTCAGCTCACTGGCGATCTCACTCGGCACCATGAACGCCAGCGCGCGCATCATGTTCTCCGTCGGACGCGCCACCGGCGACAGGAGGATTACCAATAGGCTTTCCAGCCGCGGTGAGCCAATAGCGGCTCTATCCATTACCCTCGTCGTTGCCCTGATCATCCTCATCGGGCAGCGTCTAGCGGGCACGGCCATCCTCCCGGCAACTCTTTACTGGCTGACGCTGGGCACCTTGAGCCTGCTCGTGGCGTACGCACTTGCGACGGTCGGCGCCATCAAATTCCTGTTCCTTGACCGGGTGGCGCGCGCTGCGAAGTGGCAGGTAATAGTCCCATTCCTTGCACTGGCCTTCATCGGTTACGTCATCTACCGCAACACCGCTGGTGTCACCCCACCGTATGACCGTTTTCCCTACTACGTGCTGGGATGGATCCTGCTTGCCGCACTTCTCGCCTTCATCATTCCTGGCCTTTCACAACGAGTGCGTCTGAGCCTGGCTGAGACGGAACATTCGACCACGGACGCGTGATCTGACGATCGGCGTGACGAAGGGAACGACGGCGGTAGATACTTACCCACTAGAAAGACCCAATGATCTGCCCGAGCGCTCGAGATGGCGCAACAATGTCAACTGACGCGTCAAGCCTGCCACTTTGTGCCACCTAGCCCAGCGATCGGGTGCTGGCGCTGGTGGTCGGCCTCATCCCCCGGTAGTCCAGGCTCGCCTGGTTACCGCTCGCGATCAGCGCCGGCCTGGCCCAGCTCGGCGCCTTGGTCGGCCTGCCGGTGCGAATCCCGGAGACCCGAGCCCTTCTGCACAACTCGGATAATGCGGTCCACCACCCCGAGGTGATCCCGATGCTCGTCCTGACCGGGGAGGGTGCCCTGACCGGGCTGGCCCTCCGAACCGGCGGGGCGTCGCCACATGATCATTGTGTTTCATGAAGTTGCACCCGGGCGGCCGATCTCGGTGCTTTCGGACGAACGGCGAAACAGCACTGTTGTCTGCGGCCTGTTCTGCTCGCCGGTCGGCACAGAGCCAGGGGTTCACGAAAAGGCTGCGGGAAGGCGCTGGTGGTCTCCGACCGGGCGTTGGGGCAGTTGAACTGCTGAGCCAGCGCCAGCACGATTCCCGAAAGGATGAACGCGCACACAAAGACGGTCACCGATACTGACCATTATGGAAATGTCGCCTCGACTCCGCGTGTCGTCACCCCGAATGCGCCAGGTCGCCATTGCACAGAGTCAACGTGATCCGTTGGTGACTATCATGTCGTCGTCATTCTTGACCAGTTGGCCTACAGTGGGTAAATGCATTCGCAGGTCGGTCGACGTCGGTGCGGCTGGCCCATGACCCGAGCAGCGACCGGATACCGTCGGCAACCTCGTCCGGCACCGTCGAAGGGTCGACACCGGCCGAAGGAGCCGAAGGGATGCCGGTGAAACTGGACCTGGACGACCTTGTCGGTTCCGTCGCAGCGGATCTCATGGGCGTGACGCAGGCAACCCTGGTCGCGCGGTCGCAGGAATTGCTGCATCGGCTGGTCGACTATTTCGAGGTGGACCTGAGCTTCCTCCGGCGTAACGACCACGAGTTGGGCGCGACCATGCTGGTCGCGGAGTGGCCCCCTCGCCCGGTGATCCCTGATCCCGATCCGCTGGGCGTCGTATTCTTCGCCACTGCTGGTCCTACGTTCGCGGGCGTAGCGGATCTGTCCGCCGTATCCATCGTTCGACCACAGGACGACGACGAGTATCAGGCCCGGGTCAAAGAAGGCTCCGGTATCGAAGGTGTATCGATGGCGATGGTGCCATTGATGATTGGTCAGACCACCACCGGCACTCTGGGCTTCATCAAATACGGTGACCGGGAATGGCAGCCTGATGAAATCAACGCGCTGCGCGCAGTGGCCGCCTTGCTGGCCCAATTGCAGGCCCGGGTCGACGCCGAAGAGCGGCTTCGATTCCTGGCCTATCACGATGAGCTGACCGGACTGGCGACCCGGCGGGCGTTGTCCGATTACCTCGCCGACCGACTGCAACCCGGTACCGAGGGGCCCGTCAGCCTGATCTTCATCGATGTCGACCGGCTGAAGTCGGTCAACAGCTTCCTCGGGCACGCGGCCGGCGACGAGTTGCTCCACAGTCTGGCCCAGCGGCTGAAACACGTATCGAAGGAGAGCCATTTCATCGCCCGCCTCGGCGGAGACGAATTCGTCGTCGTCATGCAGGGGGCGGCCGGCGAAGACCGGGCGCGGACCTACGCCGAACTGCTGCGGCAGGCCGCCAACAAACCGCTACTCGTCGGGGGTGAGGAAATCAACCGGGCAGTGAGCATCGGTGTGGCCGTCGGTGACCCGGCTGTGGTGACCGTGTCGGAGTTGATGGGTCAAGCCGACCAGGCGATGTTGCAGGCCAAGATGGCCGGCGGCAACACGATCGCCCTGTTCACCACTGCGATGAGGGAGCAGAACGAATTCCGCACCGACATCGAGCTTCACCTCGTGACCGCCATCAGATCGAACTCGCTGGTCCTGCACTACCAACCCCAGGTGACCATCGCGGAGGGACGCATCATCGGTGTGGAGGCGTTGGTCCGCTGGCCGCACCCCAATCTTGGTCTGCTGTACCCCAGTGCCTTCATCGATCTGGTCGAAGCGACGAATCTGGCCGGCGAACTCGGTCGCTGGGTACTGGACACCGCCTGTCGACAGCTCAGGGCCTGGCACCTGCAGTTCCCGGACCGGCCGCCGATCGGGATGAGCGTCAACGTCTCCCCCGCCGAACTGATCACCACCGACTTCGTCTCCACCGTCGCCAGAACGCTGGCCGACTGCGGGCTGGATGGCAGGCATGTGACTCTGGAGATCACCGAGAAGGCGATCGTCCGCGACACCGAGCAGGCATTGATCACCCTCAGCGGATTGAAGGGTATCGGCGTGAAGGTCGCCATCGACGACTTCGGCACTGGCTACAGCTCTTTCGCGCAGCTCAAATCGCTGCCGGTCGACGAAATCAAGATCGACTGCGGATTCGTCCGGCAGCTCGGCAGCAACGACGACGACCTGGCAATCGTCCGGTCGATCATCGGACTGGCCGACTCGTTCGGTTTGCAGACAGTTGCCGAGGGCGTCGAGACCGAGATCGCGGCGGCGACCCTGATGGAGCTGGGATGCGTTCGCGCACAGGGATTTCTCTACGCGGAGCCAGGTCCGGCCGATCAGATCAACCGGATCCTGGCGCACGAGGAACGGCCGTTACGACACCCGAACTGAGTTGATCCACGTCTCGGCTGGCGACGGACGATCGGCAACTGGTGCTGAGGCTGACCCGCAGCCTGGCTGCGGACCGTCCCGGCGCTCAGCACTGTCGCGGTCATCGACGGGTGTGGCCCGGTAGAGCGCCCGGGCGGCCAGCAGCTCTTGTCGAGAACGGTGGGGTGATCGCGGTGGGACTGCCGACTGAAGCGGTTGAACTCGAATTGGCTGCCGATTTCTCTCGGCGCAGTGGATCGGGACTCGTGCCAGTGGGTGACCGCCTCACCGAGAGTCGCTCCGGCGTGCTCGGCAAGAACGCACGCATGGGACCCGTCGAAGCGGAACCGAGCACCGATGTGGGCGATGAAAAATGCGCGTCCTGTTTGCGACCCCCGGTACTCACTCCCAGAGAGCGGGCCAGCTCGGCCAGTTCGCGGTGCAGGTAGTACCAGCGCTGCAACTCGACGCCCGTCGTCAACGCCGGACGCACGTCGACGTCGACGGCACCATCACCGCGCCCACCGACCCGCTCCGCGCCCGTCACGGGAGACACCCGATCGATGACTCAGTCCCAGCACAGCGACTGACCGGTGGAGCACCGTTGTAGGGCGGTTTAGGCTCCGGACAGTGCGGGCACGTTGGTCAGACGCACCGTCCCAGCAGAAAGGCGTCACACATGAGCGTCGTTGTCATCGCCACCATCCACCCGTCCGCCGAGCACCGTGAGGAAGTCGTCGCGCTGTTCGAGGAGACCATCGCGCAGGTGCACGCCAACGATGCCGGTTGCGAGCTCTACGCCATGCATGAGGATACCGACACTCTGGTGATGATCGAGAAGTGGTCCAGCGCAGAGGACCTCGAGTCACACCGGGTCAGCGAGACGATGAAGTCGCTCGACCCGAAGCTGGCGGGCAAGCTGACCGACAAGACGGTCGTCAGGATCTACCAGCCGCACCCGGCCGGCACGACGGAGCAGGGCACGATCTGATCCCCTCGACTGTCCACCCACCGGTCCCCCGCGACCGGTAGCTGCCTACTCGCCGCTGCAGGCTACCCAGGGCCGGGTACGACCGTCGTCATCACGCAGTTGCCCTTGCCCTTGGGTCGCTGGTAGCTGAACCCGAGTTGCTCGTACATGGTCCGGGTGGCGTTGTAGAGGAACGACGACGACGTCTTCTTCTCCGGCGGCAGGTCGTGCGGGTAGGACTCGACCAGACCACCTCCGGCAGCGGAGATCAGGGCGATGGCGCCTTTCACGGCGACCGCCGCGACCCCCTGACGCCGGTACCGCCGGTCGACGAACAGGCAGGTGATCCGGTAGTCGGGAATCTCGACCACACCCTGCTCCCACTCCTTGCGATGGTGGATGTTCGGCAACTCGATGACCGGACCGTACTGCGCCCAGGCGATCGCTTCGTCGCCGTCGAACACCACGGCGGCGTGGGTTCGGTTCTGCTCGACCAGCCACTGCTTGTAGCCGCGGCTGCCGAGTTGGCGACGTTCCGGCGGGTCCGGGTACAGGTGGAACCAGGTGCACCAGCAGCCGCCCCACACCCCGTTGTGCCGCTCGGCCAACCCGGCATAGGCGTCCCAGGTGCCGGTGTTCAGCGGTTGGATGCGATAGCCGTCGACGGTCAGCTGCACAGTGGTCATGCCGGCGAACCTAGAACCGATTCCGGACGATCACCACCCGGTATGCGAAAATTTCGCCAGGATAGCAGGCAGCTATCCCAGATGGTCGCGCAAAAAGGCGATGTCGGCGCGCTGGCCCTGCGCCGGAGTTTCGACGAGGACGTCGCTCCCGGCGGCCGCGGCGACCGCGGCGATCTCGGTCGGATCGATGGTGCCGGAGTCGAAGTTGGCGTGCCGGTCGGCGCCGGAGTCGAAATCGTCGCGGCTGTTGTTGGCGTGCACCAGGTCGATACGGCCGGTGATGGCCAGCACCCGGTCCACCACGCCGGGCAGCAGCTCACCACCGGCGAATGCGTGACAGGTGTCCAGGCAGAACCCCACGCCGTATTCGCCGACGGCGTCCCACAGCCGCGCCAGGCGATCGAAATGGCGGGCCATGGCGTGATTGCCCCCGGCCGTGTTCTCGATCAGGATCGGCACCGGGAACTGCTCGCGCTCGAACACCTTGTGCCAGTTCCCGAATCCCTTCTCCAACTCGTCGTCGGAGGACACATGGCCGCCGTGCACGATCAAGCCGGCGGCGCCGACGTCGGCGGCCGCAGCTGCATGCTGGGACAGGATCTTGCGGCTCGGGATGCGGATCCGGTTGTTCATCGTCGCAACGTTGATGATGTACGGCGCGTGGATGTAGATGGTCAGGTCGCTGGCCCGGATATCGGCGGCGTGCGCGTGCTCCACCGGCTTCTTCCAGCCCTGCGGGTCGGCGAGGAAGAACTGCGCGGCCGACGCGCCGACGGCCACCGCTGCGCGCAGCGGATCGATCGAATCGACGTGTGCACCAATCGCAACCATGGATCCGACGCTAGCCGACGGCACCGACACCCGCGGCACGCACCCGGCCCGCTGCAGCACCAGTTCTGGGACGACCGGTCGCCGGACCCACCGTGCAGGGACCGGCAGCAGCCGTCCTATCGTTGTCCCATGGACCCAGAGAACAAGGCCCGGCCGCCCGCGATCGACCTGCGCGACAACACGGTCGAGGACAAGTTCGAGTTGTACGTCGACGGCATGCCGGCGGGAATGCTGACGTACACCATCGAGAACGGCCTCTACGCTCTGCATCACGAGGAGATCGACGAGCACTTCCAGGGTCGTGGAATGGGCTCGCAACTGGTGTCCCACGCCCTCGACCAGATCCGGGCCAGCGGCCACGGTGTGCTGCCGCACTGCCCGTTCGTGCAGTCCTACCTGCAGAGTCACGCCGAGTACCGGGACCTGGTGCCGGCTGGTCGCCGAGCGGAATTCGAGCTCCCGACCGACTGACGATCGGCCCGGCGTCGGCGGGGCAGCCGCGCCGAAGCGGGTGGGCGTCGGTCAGCGGGTGAAGATGGGTGATGCGATCCCGCCGCAGTGTGTTCATCACGGTCCTGGTGGCCGTCCTGCTCCTGCTGCACGGACTGCCGTGGTGGCGGCTGGTGCTGGCACCGCAGTGGCCGGCGGCAGTCACCGTGGCGGGGACGGTGCTCGCCGTCGTCGCGCTGGGCGGCTTTCCACTGGCGATGTGGCAGGGACACGGCCGCGCCCACCGGGATGCGCTCGCGGTGGCCGGCGACACGTGGTTGGGAGTGGTCTGGCAATTGTTCGTCTGGACCGTTCTCGGACTGGTCGTCGATGCGGTGCTTGCGGTGGCAGGGGTGCCGGATCCCGGTCGGGCCCGCTGGGTCGCCGGCGGCGTTTTGATCTGGGTGCTGCTGCTGTGTAGTTGGGGAATGTGGCAGGCACGTCGGGTCCCGCCGGTCAAGTCCGTCGACGTGACCCTCCCTCGGTTGGCCGCAGCCTTCGACGGGCTGACACTGGTGCTGATCACCGACACCCACTTCGGCCCGATCAATCGCGCCCGGTGGTCGGCAGCGGTGGTGGCCCGCGTCAACGCGCTGCAGCCGGATGTCCTGGTCCACGCGGGAGATCTGGCGGACGGTTCAGTCGATCAGCGCCGCGCCCAGGTGGCGCCACTGGGCACCGCGAACGGCCGGCTCGGGAAGTTCTACATCACCGGGAATCACGAGTACTCCTCCGGGGCGCAGAGTTGGGTGGACCACATGGCGACCCTCGGCTGGACAGTGCTGCGCAACCGTTCCGCGGTGCTCGAGCGCGACGGCCGCCGACTGGTGATCGCCGGCATCGATGATCTGACCGCCGGCGGCTCGGGCGTGCCCGGTCACGGGGCCGACCTGTCTGCCGCGCTCGACGGAATACAGGGCGACGACCCGGTGATCCTGCTGGCGCATCAGCCCAAGTCCGTGCGGATGTCGGCACCGGCCGGGGTGGATCTGCAGTTGTCCGGCCACACGCACGGGGGGCAGATCTGGCCGTTCCACCTGTTGGTGCGGGCGGAGCAGGGTGCGCTGGCCGGGTTGTCGCACCATGGGGAACGGACCACGCTCTACACCAGCCGGGGCAGCGGCTTCTGGGGGCCGCCGTTCCGCATCTTCGCGCCGAACGAGATCACCGCACTGGTGTTGCACGCCGGTGCTCCGGCATCAGGACCGAGCTGAAAGGGTCGGATCAGCGGATGTGCTCGGCCTGACGCGCGGACAGCACCAGGTGATCGACGAGCGACGCCAGCTCTGCAGGCCGCGCGCCCTCGGCCAGTGCGGTAGCGACATCCTCTGCCGCGCAACGCACCTGGTAGAGGCGGTCGGCGAGGTCGTCGCGTTCTTCGGCCGAGAGCACCACCGCATCGGCCGGTAGTCCACCGCGCTGCAACGCGTTGCGGTTCTCGTACGCCCGCTGCCGGCAGGCCTGCGCGCAGTACCGCCGCCGCCGCCCCAGCGAGCCGGCCGACGGTAGCTCCCGTGCACACCACAGGCAGCGATGAGGACTCGGCTCCCGCCCGGTGGTCGGCTCCCCCGGTCGACCTGTCACCGGTCGACCTGCCACCGGTCGACCTGCCACCGGTCGACCTGCCGCCGGTCGACCTGTTGTCGCGGCGGCGGCGGCGGTCGGTGATCCCATCCTGGCACCGTATCGGCTGGGGCGCCGGTTCCCCGGACGACGCGGCGACGCGTGCCAGACTGCAGCCATGACCG